>JAITEW010000166.1 GCA_031281855.1 Treponema sp. | reverse complement strand
CGTGTGCTCTTCCGATCTCACAGGGCCGATGAGGTTTACCAGGGCGGTGAGGTAATAGGGTCCCATGTCGAACATAGGGCCGCCGCCTTTTTTGTAATAGAACTCAGGGCCCGGATGCCAGTGTTCATGCCCACGGCCAACCATAAAAGCCACAGCAGCCACAGGCTGGCCTATCCAGCCGTCGTCCATGAGCTTGCGGCAGGTCTGAATCCCGGCTCCCAGAAAGGTATCCGGGGAATTGCCTACCCGCAGCTTTTTCTCCGCGGCGATTTTGAGCACTTCCTGGGCCTCGTCCCGCATGGCGCAGATGGGCTTTTCGGTATAGATATGTTTGCCCGCCTTCACCGCCGCCAGGGAAACCCCGTAGTGGTTATACGGCTCGGTAATATTGAGGATAATGTCCACATCGGAACTATTGATGAGATCCTCAGTCTTTTTGATATACGGGATCTTGTATTCGGCGCTGGCTTTTTCAGCCCGCTCGGGAATAAGGTCCGTAAGGGCCGTTACCCTGACCCGCTTGCCGAACATTCCGGTCAGGTTTTTAAGGTAGATCCCGCTGATATTTCCGCAGCCTACGATTCCTATTCTTTGTACGCTCATACTGTTACTCCTCAAAAAAATTAAAACATCTTTTTATCGCTGGCCCAGTCGTTTACCGAAAGGCCCTTTTCTACCGCAATACGCTTGCCTTCCGCGGCCCAAAGAATGCCGCGCTTCATGAGTTCCCAGGCTTCGGGAATATTGAACACATCGTCGTGGTGCCCCAGGGCGTTGTAGAACACCCTGCCGTGACCCCAGCGCCGGGTCCACACCTGGGGCACGTCCACTTCGCCGTTAGCCGAGTGGTACCAATGGGCCACAGGGAACCTGGTCGTTGCAAGGACTTCGTTGGCAGGGTCCACATGAAGGTAATACTGTTCCGATTTTACCTCAAAGTCCTTTATTCCCTCGGTGATGGGGTTAGACTTGCTCACGATGTTGACCTTGTATTTTGTGCCGTCCCCGCCGGGATGGGAAACCCAGTTCGCGCCGGTGAGGAACTGATAATCCGTACTCAGCCTGAAGGCGTCGCACATACCGCCGTGGTTGCCCGCAATCCCCAGCCCGGCTCCAACAGCTTCCACCAGGGGATCGAACTTCGGCGGCGGATCGGAACTCATGGTCCATACAGGGATGAAAAGATCCAGAGAATCAAGCCGTTCCTTGTCGCCCAAAACAGCCAGAGTTTCCTCGACTGCAACCTCAAAGCCCTCGGACTCGAGGAACTTCTTAAACCGCGCGGTTACCAGCTTGGGCTCATGTCCGTCCCAGCCGCCGCAAAGAATCAATGCTTTTCGCGCCATATACAACCTCTCTTAACTGTTTGTTAATACCGATATAGAACTGGTCCCTATCCGGTCGCAGCCTGCTTCAAGATACGCCGCCATCTCTTCCCGGGTCCTGACACCCCCGGCGGCCTTCATCTTCACGCCGGGGCCGATGTGCTCCTTAAAAAGGAGTATGTCTTCCAGCGTTGCCCCCGCGGGGCCTAAACCTGTTGAAGTCTTGATGTAGTCGGCCCCGGCATTGGTGACGATTTCACACATGCGGATTTTTTCCTCTCTTGTGAGGTAACAGGTTTCTACTATCACTTTGAGAATTTTATCCCCTGCGGTTTTTTTGATCGCCTTTATTTCCGCAAGAACCTTGTCGTAATAGCCGTTCTTCACATCCCCGATATTGATCACCATGTCCAGCTCCGCGGCCCCCGCTTTCAGGGCTTCTTCGGCCTCAAGGACCTTGGCGGAGCTAAGGCTATACCCAAGGGGAAAACCCAGTACGGTACAAACGGGGATCTTTTCGCCGTAGGTTTCAAAAACCGGCTTTACATACGAGGGGGGTATACAGACCGATGCGGTCTTATAACGTACCCCTTCATCACACAATTTTTGAACGTCCGCCCACGAAGACGCCGCCTTGAGCAGGGTAAGATCGATATGCCGTAAAATTTCAGCGTCTGTCATAGGTGCCCCTTCAGCCGGCGCCGAAAAACAGCGCCGGCAGCGGATTGTTGTCTTTTAGATGAACTTGGGATTAACACCTGAAAAGTCGTTATCGATTTTCAGAGAATCCAGGATCTGGGAAATCTGCCCCCTGTGGTGGGTCCCGTGGGCAATGAGGTTTTCAAGCATAAAGGAAAGGGGCACATCGGACTTCCCTTTGAACCAGTCGATTTTGACCGGAGTCTCCAGGTCCTTGTCGCTTAAAGCCGCCGTAAAATCAACATAGGCTTTGTCGGCAATTTTTAAGCCTGCAACGACCTTTTTCCACTGGTCTTCGGTGATCTTCTTTTCCTTTACGAGCTCCACCTTTGCCAGAGAAGCAATGGCCTTCTGGGCGGCGGCGTTCTTAGACAGCGCGTCTTTGAAAAGGCCCAGGAAAAAAACGGTCCCTCCAAGCACATGGCGGGCCAGGGAAGAAAGGCTGCCGTAGTAGCTCTTCCGGTTCTTTTCCCTGTCGTCGTTGGACAGCTTGTCCAGGATGGAAACCACGGCCTTATCGGCCTCTTCGTTGTACTTAGCGAAAGTAACAAAAACTTCTTTCATCATTCTCTCCTCTGTTATTTAACAGGTTTAAATTGCTATGTTCAATCCTATTTCAGGAAGAACCTCAGAACAAAGATCGCAAAGAGTATCCACGTAACAACCGTAATGTCCCGGAACTTGCCGGTTACGGCTTTGAGGATCACATAGGCAAGAACGCCGTAAACAATGCCGTCCGCGATGCTGTAGGCAAAGGGCATCATGACAATAGCCAGGAAAGCAGGAATGCCTTCTGTCGGGTCCGTAAAGTCGATTTCCGTTACCGGCTTCAGCATGAGGAAGCCCACGAAGATAAGGGCCGGAGCGGTAGCGGCGCTGGGAATAAGGAGGAACAGGGGTGAAAGGACAAGGGCCAGGAAGAAGAGAGCGCCGGTAACCAGGGAAGTAAGCCCTGTGCGGCCGCCGACGGCAACGCCTGCGGTACTTTCCACATAACTGGTAACCGTGGAAGTTCCCAGAGCCGCGCCGGCCACGGTCCCGATAGCATCGGACAGAAGGGCCTGCTTAACCCTGGGGATTCCCCCGTCTTTTTCAACGAGCCCCGCCTGGGTCGTTACGCCCACCAGGGTGCCGATAGTGTCAAAGATATCCACAAAAAGGAAAGTAAAGAAAATGGTAAAGAACTTGAAGCTCAAGACCTGGGTAAAATCAAACTGAAAAAACAGGGGCGCCGCAGGGAGACCCACTGGAGACCAGCCCTGGGGGATGGAAGTGATGCCCATGGGGATGCCGATAACAGCCGTAGCCAGGATGCCGATGAGGATAGAACCCGGGATCTTCAGCGCGTAAAGAACGACAACGATAATAAGGCCGATAAGCCCCAGGAGAGGACTGCCTGACGTGATGTCCCCAAGGCCGATAACGGTCCCGGCGTCATTCACCACAATCCCCGCGTTGGCAAAGCCGATAAGGGCGATAAAGAGGCCGATGCCTACCGCTACGGCTTTTTTCAGATTCGCCGGAATGGCCTTGATAATGGCTTCCCGCACATTAAAGAACGAAAGGATGATAAAAAGGATACCTTCAAGGAACACCGCAGTAAGGGCGATCTGCCAGGAATACCCCATACCGAAAACCACGGTAAAGGTAAAAAAGGCGTTCAGCCCCATGCCCGGCGCCAGGGCCACAGGCAGGTTGGAGGTGAAGGCCATAACCAGGGTGGCGATACCCGAAGCGACCGCGGTAGCGGTAAAGACCGCCCCGGGAGTCATGCCGTTTCCGATCTGGCCCAGCATACCCGGGTTGACCGCCAGAATATAGGCCATAGTCAGGAAGGTCGTAAGCCCCGCAATAATCTCTTTGCGGACCGTTGTGTTGTTTTTTTGTAATTGGAAGAGCTTCTCCATAATTTCCTCCTTGGGAATGGTTGATTGGGAATAAGTAACAATATCACGCTTTTAAAAAGAAAGAAAGGCCCTGACAAAGAAAAAGCTGTAAATAGTGTAAAAAAAGGGCTGTTAGGAAGCAGCATTCCCAGCAGCCCTTTTGTTAGCCAGTATTATACCCAAGGCAAGCACTAAACGTGCCCCGTAACGGAAACCGCTACTTTTTGGCAAAGACGCTGCTGTCGTAGGTCTTCCGCCTTGGCGTTTTCCCGGGCCCGGTTTGAGTCCTTAATCGACAATAAGGGAACGAACTTTTTCAATAGGCAGATCGGTCGTTTCAGCGACATCTTCTACAGCCCATCCCTTCGCCAGAAGATTCCGCGCTATCACAAGGGCTTTCTTTTCTTCGCCCCGTTCAATACCCCGTTCGATACCTTGTTCAATGCCCCGTTCAATCCATTGGGGAATTATCCCTGCTTCGGTAAATACTTCCTCAAATGTTGCCGTACTGTTTGCCATAGTCCATGCCTCCAAAAATGCCCGCGGATTCGCCCGTAGCAGCACGTCCAAATAGGCGCTCAAAGGCGCCTCCCGGG
>JAITEW010000075.1 GCA_031281855.1 Treponema sp. | reverse complement strand
GTTCTTCAGCGAGCGCGGTTTCAAGCTCTTCCCGGGCCGCGTCCAGGTCCCTGAGATTCTGCTTGGGTATGACGATGTGCTTCGCCTTGTTCCGCTGGGCGGCGATGGTCTTCTCCTTAAGGCCGCCTATGGGCAGCACCTGGCCGGTAAGGCTGAGTTCGCCGGTCATTACCAGGCGTTCGCTGATGGTCTTGTTCCGCATAAGGGACAGGAGGGCCGTGGCCATGGTGATCCCCGCGGAAGGCCCGTCCTTTGGGGTGGCGCCTTCGGGAATGTGCAGGTGGATATGGTTCTTCTCAAACCATTCCCCGGCTACGTTGTAGCGTTCAACCGCAAGCTTCCGGGCTAAGGTCATGGCGATTGCGGCGCTTTCCTTCATGGTGTCCCCCATCATTCCCGTAAGGGTGAACCCTTCCTTGCCCGGCACCGACGTGGCTTCGATCACCAGGGTATCGCCGCCCATGCTGGTCCAGGCCAGCCCTACGGACATGCCCGGACGGTCCGCCTTCTTTACATCCCCTTCAGGGAAGATGGGCTTGCCCAGGTGTTTCTCGATCAGTTTCTTGTCGATAGTGAATTTCATTACCTCAGTACCCGGCGCCGGCGCTTCCGCTTTTTCCGATGCCCCTGTTTTTGAATCCCCAGCGGCGCCGCTTGAGAGATCCCGGCGTTCCTGGGCGTCCACTATCTGCTTCGCCAGTTTGCGGTGGATCTTGTCCAGGTTCTTTTCGAAATTCCGCACCCCGGCTTCCCGGGCGTAGCCGTTGGCGATGTGCAGGAGGCTCTCCTGGCTGTATTTCACCTGGTTCTTTTTGAGGCCGTTCTTCTCAAGGCTCTTGGGAACGAGGTAACGCTTGGCAATCTCCAGCTTTTCCGTGTCGATGTAGCCCGGAAGCTGAATGATCTCCATACGGTCGATAAGGGGAACAGGAATAGTATCCAGGGTGTTGGCGGTAACGATAAAAAAAACATGGGAAATGTCGAAAGGCAGATCCAGGTAGTGATCCCTGAAGCTTGAGTTCTGTTCCGGGTCCAGTACTTCCAGAAGGGCGCTGGCCGGGTCGCCCTGGTAACTCTGGCCCATCTTGTCAATCTCGTCGATCATGAACACCGGATCTTTGGTCTTGACGATCTTGAGGCCCTGGATGATCTTCCCGGGCATGGCGCCGATGTAAGTACGGCGGTGGCCCTTAATCTCAGCCTCATCCCTCATGCCGCCTACGGAAAACCGGAAAAACTGCTTGCCCAGGGCGCGGGCTATGGACCTGCCCACAGAGGTCTTCCCCACCCCTGGGGGGCCCACGAGGCACACGATAGATCCCTTGGTGTCTTTCCTCAGTTTCCGCACCGCCAGGTATTCGACAATGCGGGTCTTCACGTCCTTGAGGCCGTAGTGATCCGCTTCGAGTATCTCCTGGGCTTTTTTTAGATCAAAGATCTCAGGTTCAGGGTCTCCCCACGGAAGGCTGGCGATAACGTCAAGGTAATTCCTGGTAACAACAAATTCCCCCGAATTTGGGTCCATCAGGCTGAACTTCTCCAGCTCCTGATCCACCGTTTCCTTGATCTCGCCTTCGAATTTGAAGGCCTCAAGCTTTTCCTTAAAACGCTGGTATTCCGAACTCTTGGCGTCAGTGGTCATCCCCAGTTCGGTCTTGATAGCCTTGAGCTCTTCTTTGAGAAAATAATCCCGCTGGGACTTTTCTATCTTTTCGTTTATTTCCTTCTGTATCTTTTTCTGGATCCGCATAAGTTCCTGTTCTTTTTTGATGAAAATCAGAACCTGTTCCATGCGTTTGCGGACATTCAGAATTTCCAGAATTTTCTGCTGCTCGGTTTTATCGATATTGAGGATACTGGCGATGAAATCCGCGATCTTCCCGGGATGATCGATGTTGATCATATTGAGGCGCATTTCTTCGGAGAAAAGGGGGTTGTTCTCGGAGATCTGCTTCATCTCGCTGATGAGCGCCCTCGTAAGGGCCTTAACCTCGCTGGTATCGTCTTCCTCGTCCTCAAGGTACTCCACTGCGCCGATAATAGGGTTCACCGGGTGGAGGGCCTTTTTGACTATGAACCGTTTAAGGGTGGATATAAAGATGTTCACCCCCCCGTCAGGCAGGTTGATCTTTTTAACGATTTTGGCCGCAGTCCCGACTTTGTAGAGATCGTTAATAGAAGGGGATTCGTTCTCATTCTGAAGCATCACCAGGCCGATAAGCCCGTCCCCTGCTACCGCCCCGTCGACGACTTTAACATCCGCGGGGTTCCCTATCATAATAGGGGTAAAAATTCCCGGAAATATAGGCCGCCCCATAAGGGCGACCAGCGGGAGTTTATTAGGTAATAACTGATCTATTGGCACAACACTTTGTTCCGGCATACACTTAACCTTTAGTATAAATATACTCAATTTTACCCGGAAAAGGCAAAAAATTTGTGAAATTTCTCTTGACATTTATTGACAAATTAGTATATAATCCCTATATACATACTAGGAATAATCAGTTAACCGGTTATTCTAAATTTTAAGGAGAAAGAAAGATGGCAAGAGCGGAAAAAATCACGGATTTGATTGGGAACACCCCAATCGTAAAAATCAACAAAATCAACGAAGGCGGCGCTGTTGTTTACGCAAAACTGGAGAGTTTTAACCCCCTCCACAGCGTCAAGGACCGGATCGCCCTGGCGCTCATCGAAACGGCGGAAAAAGACGGCCGGATCAAGAAGGGAACGGTCCTCATTGAGCCCACAAGCGGTAATACCGGCATCGGCCTGGCCTATGTGGCGGCGGTCAAGGGCTACCGGATCATCCTCACTATGCCGGAAACCATGAGCATTGAGCGGCGGAAGCTCCTCAGGGCCCTGGGCGCTGAACTGGAACTTACCGAAGGGGCCAAGGGCATGAAAGGGGCGATCACCAAAGCCGAAGAACTGGCGGCGTCTATTCCCAATTCCTTTATCCCCCAGCAGTTCAACAACCCCGCTAACCCGGCAATCCACGAAAAGACCACAGGCCCTGAGATCTGGGACGATACGGAAGGCAAAATCGACATCCTTATCGGCGGGATAGGTACAGGCGGCACTATCACCGGGGCAGGAAAATACCTTAAAGCCAAAAAACCTTCAATTAAGATTATCGCCGTAGAACCTGCGGCCTCGCCGGTCCTTTCAGGCGGCAGCCCTGGGCCCCACAAGATCCAGGGCATAGGCGCGGGCTTTGTGCCCCAGGTCTACGACAAGGACATTGTTGACGAAATCTATCAGACCGATGATGTCAAAGCCGGGACCACCGCCCGCAGGCTGGCCAAAGAAGAAGGTATTTTGGTAGGCATCTCCTCGGGCGCCGCCCTGGAAGCGGCCCTTACGGTCTCCAAACGACCTGAGAACAAGGGCAAAGTCATCGTAGCCGTCCTCCCGGATACGGGAGAACGCTATTTGTCAACATGGTTATGGGACGAGCAATAAGCCGGCCCAAACGAGGCTGTTCCAAAACTTCAGTTTTGGAACAGCAACCTCAAGCTACTGTTTGAAACTCCCTATGTCCAGGGCGATAAAAGGCTGGGGCCGGCTGCTGGCTGAGGCCCCTGCCCCTGCCCGTAACTGCAAGCCGAAAGAGCCGGTCAATCCCAGTCCGGCGCCCAGGCTGGCGCACCAGATAAGATCCTGGGGGTTAAATTCATCCCACGAAGAAGCCATGACTTCCCCTGCTGCAAGGGACAGGGAAAAGGCCAGCCTCCCGCCCAGAACAGTGAGGTTTTTCAGGGGCAGGAAACGGAAGCCCAGCGAAGCCGCCGCTTTGTGGGCGCCGTAGCGCCCGGTTCCTGCCATGTAGGGGAAAAAAGCCCTGTCGGCGTCCGAAAAGCCCGTAAAGGCCAGAGGGGAAGAAAAGCCCCAGTGGGGAACAGACAAATTGGACCCCGCGAATCCTTCGGCTATAATGCTGAATCGTTTTGTCAAAGGGATGGCTGCCGTAATATCCATAGTAACAACATCCTGAAACTTCAACGGGCCCGCAGGCAGGGGAAGGAAGAGGGTGTTTTCAAGTTCCCCGCCGAAGCCCCTGGCAGGGAAGAGGAGGCTGTCCAGGCTGCTGAACCTGTAGGAAACGGTAAATCCCAGCGCCCTGTTCCCTGAATCCGCTGAAACTCCGGGCGGTATATCTTCATCACGAATCCAGGAAAACCGCGCCCCTGCGCTTATGGTATGATGGGGGTTAATATAAACGCCCCCTTTCAGCATCCCGCTGGCTCTCAGGGACTGGTCTACCCTGCCCTTGTGGGAGAGGGGGCCCTGGATAACCGCGTCCTGATCCCGGAGAATTTCCCCTGAAAGGGAAAAAAAGAACCTGGCAGAAAGGGGCTGGAGATAGGTCAACCCCAGGGAAAGCTCGTCCATAACCGACGCCCCAAGGGTCAGCGCCGATCCCGGCCCGGTAAGGCCGCTAAACCTGACGGCGCTGCCCAGGGAAACCCTGCTTATTGATTCGGCAGAAAAGGTCCCGGCGTAGGTCCCGCCGGCAAGGAAAAGCGTTTTCCGCTTCTCTGCGGGATATAACAGGAGTTCCATCAGAGCTTCCCTGCCGCGAGGGCCGGTCCGGATCAGGACAAACAGGTAATTCCCTGTACGGTATATCTGATCCGCAAAAGCCGAAAGGTTTTCCCTTTCCAGGGCCTTTCCCCGTATATGGCGGTCAAAAGCCCTTTCGATATACGCCCTGTCCGCACCCAGAGCCCCTGAAACCTCAAGGTCCCGGATAACGAGGGGCTGCATGTCCCGGTACGCGCCCTGTTCCTGCTTAACAGGAGAAAAAGCGCCGATTTTTTCCTTTACCGTCAAAAGGCTGTTCCTGAGCCGTTCCTTTTCCTCAGGCTTAAGGGTAAAAATTTCCCGGGCCTTGCTGTAATCCCAAGACGAAAACCGGCGCACATCAGGGGAGAGAACGAGATCGGCCAGGTTGTGCTGGTCTTTGCTCATGGCGTAGGAGTAGAGATCGTTCATCAGCCCGATTGCTTCAAGAGGCGCGGCGTCCAGATTTTCGGGTTCGGAAAAAAGATCCACAGCAATGACTATATCAAAACCCATCTCCCTGGCCGGGCGGACCGGGAGGTTGTTCCGGAGGCCGCCGTCTATATAGCGCCGGCCGTCAATAATGAAAGGCTCAAAAACCCCCTGTATGCTGATACTGGCCCGTATCGCTTCGGCGAGGTCCCCTTCTTTTAACAGCTTAACACCCCCTTTGGCGACATCCGCCGCAGCCGCCCGGAAAGGCACCAAAAGGCGGTCAAAGTCCGTGTACGAAGGGAGTTTCGCGGTGAGGCCCTTAAAAAGGAGGTAGGCCTTTTCCCCTGAAGAATACCCTTTTCCCCAATCCGGGCCTATCCCGCCGTCAAGGCGGAGGCTCAGAGGGAGATCCCCGGCGCCTGCCTCCTGCGCAAAAGGCGAAACCGGTTTATCCTGAAAAAGCGAAGCCCAATCCAAATCGGCCAGAGCTTCTTTCATCATCTCAGGCGAATAGCCGGCGCTGTAAAGACCTCCGACAATGGCCCCTGAACTCACGCCTATTACCATGTCCACCGGGATGCCCAGCTCCTCAATCAACTCCAGAACCGCGATATGGACAAAGCCCTTTGCCCCGCCGCCGCCGAGCACCAGGGCCACACGCGGCCTTTTAGCTTCCCGCAGGGCTTCGTCAGATTCAGCTTCCTGGGACGCCAGAACGCCGCCAAGAAAGCAAACCAGCATCACCATAATTCCGCATTTTTTTATCATTGTTCATCCTTGCTATAAGTATGGTTTATATGGTTTTGCTGCGCAAAGGAGGAAATGAGCCTGGAGAAGGATATTTCTGTTGGCCGTTCACAAGAGATATGATGACAAGAGATATAATGACATATTGACAAAAAACGTAAAATTCATAAGGCTTAAAAGAGATCAGTTGCCCTTATAGGGCGATAAATTATGTCCCAGGAGTTTATAGTGAAAATAGTGGAAAAAGGTTTTTTGCGCACAGCGCTGCTTGTAAGCGCCGCAGCGGCTGTCCTTGTCTTCGCGGCCTGTTCCCTCGATGATTCCAGCGGGCCTCAAGTTAAGGTTACGGTTACGGACCTTGGTTTACCACAAGATATGAAGTACTTTTCCCTCAGTGTGTTCAAGGAGTTTACTGACATAAAATACAATGAATCTTCGCAAACCAAGCTGAAAGGAGCAGTTGCTGAAGGAGTTGGCACGGGCAGTTCCGCTTCAGTTACCCTGTCTCTCCCGGAAATCGAGAGCGGGGAGTATATATTGGTCCTGGGTGTTTCCAGTGATATGAGGGACGGAAAGATGTATATAACCGGTAATCCTGACACTAATATCCATGGTAAGGTCCTCCTCAATTTCAGCGGCGGCGCCGCTTCAGTTTCTTTCGTCAATGCTTTTCTGAAAAATGGCGGCAACGGCTGG
>JAITEW010000044.1 GCA_031281855.1 Treponema sp. | reverse complement strand
TTCTTTAACCATACTACACCTGCTTTTTTGCTTTTTACCCCCCCGGGGACTTTACGTTTTTACCGCTCCCATTGTTCGGGGTATAGAATTACCCGCGCTGAGCCTCCTTTAAGAAGCCGTTCCGCAGTATTCTGAATATCTTTGTACGTAACAGCTTGATACAAACCGGGCCTTCTGTCCAGACGGCTCAGGGGAGAACGGTAAATCACCGCCGAGTTGGCATAGCTCTGGGCTATATAGAGGTTGCTCTGAACCGACTCTTCATAGTTCTTTATCAGCGCCTCTACGGATTTGGCGAAAGCGTCTTCATCGACGGTTCCGGCGGCGATATTCCGGATCTGGGCTTCAGCGGCGGCGGAAAGCTCTTCCGCACGTTTAGGATCGCAGATAAAGTAGAGCCCTCCGCTCAGTTCCCCGCGGGGCAGGAGGGAAAGGGAAATAGCGCCGGATATGGAATATACCCCTCCCAGGGTTTCCCGGATTTCATCGTTAAGCGTTATGTCCAGGTATTCGTTGAGCACCTCCGCCGCGGCGCTTTGCCCGTCTGAATACGGCGCAGGGGCAAACCAGCCCAGGTAAACCCCGCTCCGTTCTTCCCGGCCTTTGCGGACTTCCTTTACAGCCCTTTCCGGCCTTTGGTAATCCGTATCGGCCCAGGCGTTAAGACCAGGGCCCTGGGGAATGGACGCGAGGTACGTTTCGGCGAGATCGCGGAAAACAACAGGATCGATGTTGCCGGTAAAAACAAAGGTATAATCCCCGGGGTTGCAGCAGGCCAGGAAGAAATCAAGGGCTTCTTTCGGGTCCACCCGGTCAAGATCGGCGATCTCCATAGGATGCAGCCTGGGGTTCCCATATATGGTCCTGGTGATCTCTTTAGACAAAACCGAGTCAGGGTCCTCCGCTTCCTGGGCCAGCATGGTCCGCCAGTTGTCCAGAAGGGCCTGTATCGCGCTGGGATCGAAACGCGGCTGGGTAAAGCTTAAGTAGATCATTTCGAACAGAGTTTTTATATCCCCTGAAGAGGCGGAACCCTGGTAGCCTCTGATGAAGTTTGAGGCCCAGAAGGACAGACTCACCTGCTTGCCCGCCAGCTTCCTTGTCAGTTCCGGCCGTGAGTAGGGGCCCAGCCCTGAGGCATTGAGCATTTCCGCAGCCAGCGACGCAGATGCGTCCTGTTCCGGAGGAACGCTCAGAGTTCCCCCTCTGGCCTGGGCGTAAAGGGAGATCTCGTTATTGCGGTTTTTGGTTTCCTTGAGTATTACTTCCATGCCGTTACCAAGGCGCCACCTGAGGGCGCCGGTTTCGCCGTCCCTTGATTCCGCGGCGATGATCCCGGGTACGGGAATTTCGTCCAGCAGTTCGCCGTTTACCGTAACAGCCTCAGGAGGCGCGATGTCGGCCCTTTTGATTTCCTTTACCATAGCTTCAATCTGTCCGGGGCTTAACAGGCTGTCCTTTTCGGAATCAGGGGCGCTCACAAAGACCGTAAGGTCGTCATCGGCAAAGGTATAGGCAATAGCCGCGTTGATTTCGTTCAGGCTTATACCAGGGAGCAGTTTTTGAACGGCTTTAAGTTCCCATTCCACATCCGGAACGGTTTCCTTTGTAAGAAAGTGCCTGGTAAAGGAGCTGACATAGGTATAGGACTCCTGCGTGTCCTTTTCGGCTGCAAGCTGTTCTATATCAGAGATAAGGAAACGCCGGGCTACATCGGCTTCGCTTTCGATAAAACCGTAGCGGACCAGGGATTCTTTCATTGTAAGGAGTTCCCTGAGGGTCCTTTCGGCGGCTCCGGCTTTGGCCTGGCCTACGAGCATGTAAAACCGGGAATTACCGGCATAACGGGCATTTCCCGCACCGGCAGCTATATAGGGAGTTTCCGGCTTGCTGCGGGCCTCCTCAAACCGGAGGGAGAGCATGGTTCCTACCAGGTAGTCGATAATACCCTGGCGGTACCCGGCCAGATCCGTATGAGGTTCCTGGGGTTTCTGTTTGTAATAGAGATCCACCCTGGTTTGGGGCAGTTCGGGGTCCGTAAAGACATGGGCCTGGAAGCTCCCCCTTTTGGGCCCAGGGAGATCATAGCGCGGCCTGGTGAAGGGTTCTTTTGAAGGCGCTGCAGGGAAATTCCCCTCCAAAGAGGCCTCCAGGGCCGCTCCGTCGAAGTCACCTACGAAGATAAGGGCCATGTTTTCGGGCCTGTACCACTTTTTATAAAAACCTTCAAGCCTGGAAGCAGGGGCGTTTTCGATGATCGCCGGGATGCCTATAGGAAGCCGGCCGGCATAGGGGGAATCCTTAAAAAGTACAGGCAGCATCTGCCGGTAAAGCCGTTCCGAAGCCCCTAGGCGGGCCCGGTATTCTTCCATAATTACGAGCCGCTCATCGTCAACATCTTTTGGCGCGAAGGTGATGGCCCGGGTCCAGTCGTCGATGATGTTCAGAGCCCGCAGGGGTATCCGTTTCAGCCCGTCTTCCCCGCTTTCAACTGTGGTTTCGATGCTGTAAACCGTTTCATCGTAAGAAGTATAGGCGTTCACTTCCGGGCCGAAACGCATGCCTAATGAACGGAGGTACTGTATCAATTCCGATTCAGGAAACCTCGCGGTTCCGTTAAAAGCCATGTGCTCCACAAAGTGGGCCAGCCCCTGTTCGTCATCGGCCTCCAGGACCGATCCGGTGTTTACCGCCAGGGTAAGGAAGGCCCGGCCCTCTGGTTTGGAATTTTCCAGGATGTAGTAGCGAAGCCCCGATGAAAGCGTCCCGGCCCGGGCGTTTTCCATGAAAGGGACCGGGTCCGAAGGCCGTCCAAGGTCCGCGTAGACGCCTCTTCCCCAAACCTGAAGGACAAGAAAGGCCGAAAAAAATACAAAAAGCGAAAATGATTTTAACTGTTTCATACCTATAGCATACTATAAAAGTATACTATATATCCAGACGGCAGGAATTCCTGTTCAATTTCCGCAGAACCCGGATATACTGGATGAGGCTGTTCCAAAACTTCAGTTTTTGGAACAAGCTCAGTTATACCCTTACTTTAATGGTATAGTGTGATATAATAGACCTACAGGATGGTTATCATGAGGTTATTGACCAGATCGGATTTTGACGGTTTAGCTTGCGGCGCCCTTCTCTTTTATCTGGGGCTTGTGAATGAATGGAAATTTGTACACCCTAAGGACATTCAGGACGGCCTTGTGGAAGCTACGGATAATGATATTCTGGCTAATATCCCTTACATAAAGGGCTGTAAACTCTGGTTTGACCACCATTCAAGCGAGACCGAACGGCTGGGCAAGAAAACGTATTTCGAAGGCGTTTCCCGGAAGGCCCCCAGTTGCGCCAGGGTTGTTTATGAATATTACGGCGGCGATGAAAAACTGGGCCGTTTTGCCGAGATGATCCGCTATGTTGACAAGGTTGATTCAGGCGACTTGAGTTCCGAAGAGATCATCAACCCCCGGGGCTGGGTACTTTTGGGCTTCATCATGGACCCCCGTACCGGCCTGGGAAGGTTCAGGAATTTCACTATCAGCAATTACGAATTGATGATGGATCTGGCTTCAGCCTGCGCCACCAAACACATAGACGATATCCTGGCAATGCCTAACGTGAAGGAACGGGTGGATGTCTATTATGAACAGGACAAGCTCTTCCGGGAAATGCTGGCAAAGTATGTTAAAATTGACGGAAATGTTCTGATAGTAGACCTCCGGGGGGTGGAGACCATTTACGCGGGGAACCGCTTCCTTATGTATACTCTTTACCCTGAACAGAATATTTCAGTATGGAGCATAGACGGCAGAAATAAGGCAAACTGCGCCATTACCGTCGGGTACAGCATTATCAACAGATCCGCTACCGTGGACGTTGGGAGCATGCTTTTCAAGTACGGCGGCGGCGGCCACCACCAGGTAGGCACCTGCCAGGTTCCTTATAACGACGCCGACAAGGTCATTGCCGAAATAGTGGAGCAGTGCAAGACCCAGGCCTGAGTGTTCACAGTATATGCCAATGTCCAAAGAGGGTGATGCTATGACTTTTTTTGAAGCTGTTCAGAAACGGTACAGTTACCGGGGGGCCTACCAGGCGGTTCCGGTACCGCGTGGCGATCTGCAGAAGATCATGGAAGCCGGTCTTGCCGCCCCTTCAGGCTGCAATGCCCAAACCGCGAGTCTTATAGGGCTGGACGATCCGGCTCTGATTAAGACTATAGGCGGTCTGCTGGGAAACTCCGGCTTTGCCGCCGCTCCAGCTGCGGTTTGCGTCCTTACCCGGGCTGTCCCCGTATACCGCGGTATGCGCTTCAATACTCAGGATTATGCTGCGGCTATTGAAAATTGTCTTCTGGCTATCACCGCCCTGGGTTATGCCAGTTGCTGGGTTGAAGGCCAGATAACCGGAGATCCGGGGATTCAGCAAAAAATTGCCCAGACCTTGGGCGTTCCGGAGGAATATATCGTTGCGGCGTACCTCCCTATCGGCATACCGGAAAAAGAAGGTAAACGCCCCTCTTATAAGCCCTTTTCTGAACGAGCCTGGTTCAATGGTTTCGGCATTCATTAGCATGCACAAACGGGATCATTTCCTGAAAATCTTATACATAAGGAGCAGCAATTTGTACCGGAAGTAAGGGAAAATTCGCAGGAATTTAACCGGACTTCTGAG
>JAITEW010000017.1 GCA_031281855.1 Treponema sp. | reverse complement strand
CGGGGGTAAACCGCAATATTCTACAGACTGTAAACAACATACCCGCCGTAAAGTACCTTGAGTCCATAGGCATTGTCAAAAACGGCGATGTGTCGGGTCTGCAGGCCATGCCCTTTATCGTTTACCTGGAAGACGGTTCCCTGCTGGTCCGGGCCTGCATCGGCGGAACCGGGGACGGGTCGTTGATCCTCTGCGGGGCTGTTCCGGTTAATTCCTCCATCGCCCTGGCCACTATGGGATATGAGGACGTAGTGATCTCTACTGAAGCCAAGGTAACGGAAGCCCTGGCGGCCGCCAAGGGCCGGGGGATCCTGATGTACTCCTGCGCGGGCCGCAACTGGTGCCTGGGCATGCGCCCTCTGGCGGAACACGAAAAGGTAAAAGAATGTTTAGGGGATATGCCGTACCATTTTGTGTATTCCGGAGGCGAGATATTCCCTTCCCGGCTTAGTGACGGCAGGGTGGTAAACCATCTGCAAAACGACTCCCTGATCATCTGCATTCTCTAAGGGGCGGTAATGACGGAAGACCTACAAAACCCGGACATACAAACATTGAAAGAAGAAAACGCAGCTTTGCAGCTCCAGGTGAAGAAGCTCACCCGTCAGCTTTCCGTTCAGCAAAGCACGATGCTGCGCTTTGAAAAAGTATCCGCCATTCGGGACGGCCTGGCCACAAAGCTGAAAGAGGAACAGACCAAGCAGGAAAAGTTTATGAACATGATGCTGGAGAACAGTTCCAATATCATCATCCTGCTGGACGGCGAGGGACGGTTCGCCTACTGTACGGATACTTTTCTTAATATTGCGGGGATACAGAATTTCGGTCTTGTTAACGGGCTGCACTTTTCCGAAGTTTTTGACCGTTTCCATAACAAAGATTTTTCGGATCATGCCAATATCTATATCAACCGCGCCATGACCGAACTGGGAACCTTAAAATCCGAAGAAGTCCTGGACATTGACGGCAGCGGCGAATTGAGGATCTACACCACCAATACCACCGCCATGCGGGACAAGTCCGGCAAGATAGAAGGGGTCATGCTGCTCTTTCACGATGTTACCGAAACCCTGCGGGCCAAGGAAGCGGCCGAGGCGGCGTCGAAAGCGAAAAGCGCCTTCCTCGCGACTATGAGCCACGAGATCCGTACCCCCCTTAACGCCATCATCGGCCTTTCGGAAATACAATTGCAAAACGAACTGTCCGAAAGCGCCCACGCGGATCTGGAAAAGATATACAATTCCGGTTCCGTTCTGCTGGGGATCATCAACGATATTCTGGATATTTCCAAAATCGAGGCGGGCAGCTTTGAGCTTATCCCTGAGTCCTACGATACCCCAAGCCTCATTAACGATACGGTACAGCTTAATATCGTGCGCATCGGTTCCAAGCCCATTGTTTTCAAACTCAACATCGACGACACCCTGCCGGCCCGGGTCTTCGGCGACGAACTGCGGGTAAAACAGGTGCTCAACAACATCCTTTCCAACGCCTTTAAGTATACCAAGGCGGGAACGGTTACCCTTCAGGTCCGCTGGGAAAAGCAGGACAATGAAGCGCTTATGATCTTCAGCGTAAGCGATACCGGCCAGGGCATCAAGAAAGAAGATATCGACAAGCTCTTTTCGGAATACAGTCAGCTTGACACGAGGGCAAACCGGAAGATCGAGGGTACGGGGCTGGGGCTTTCCATTACCAAACGGCTCGTGGAAATGATGGGCGGGAACATCGGGGTGGAAAGCGAATACGGGAAGGGCAGCACTTTTACCGTGCGCCTCCGCCAGAAGCTTGTTGAAGAAAGGCCCATCGGGCCGGAAGTGGCTGAAAACCTCATGTCTTTCCGGCTTATCGAGACCCGGCGCAGCAGGAGTAAAAACCTGGTCCGTATCCGCATGCCCTACGGCAAGGTGCTGGTAGTGGACGATGTGGCCACTAATCTGGATGTCGCCAAAGGGCTCATGCTGCCCTACGGGCTTACCATAGACTGCGTGCTGAGCGGGCAGGAAGCGATAGACAAGATACGCAAAGAAGAAGTGAAGTACGACGCTGTGTTTATGGACCACATGATGCCCGGCATGGACGGCATTGAGGCTACCCGGATTATCCGCAAGGAAATCGGCACTGAGTACGCTAAAACCGTACCCATCATCGCCCTGACAGCCAACGCCCTGGCGGGGAACGAGGAGACCCTCTGGAAAGCCGAGCAGGAGCAGGCCGCAAAAGAAGCCGATACCGGGCCGTCAAGCGGCATACTTGATAACGCCGAACTTGAAGGCATGGATTTCCCGGCCGGGCTGAAACGCTACGGAACCGAAGATATATACCTGCGCATCCTTCAGTCCTATTTGACCCATTCCCCGGAATTGCTGGAGAAGCTCCGTTCCCTTACGCGGGAAACCCTGCCGGATTACGCCATAACGGTCCACGGCCTTAAAGGCGCAAGCTACGGCATCTGCGCCGCCGCGATAGGCAAAGAGGCCGAGGAACTGGAGTTTGCCGCCAAAGCCGGGGATTATGAAAAGGTGAATTCCAAAAACGCCGCGTTTATAGCGAAGGTTGAAACAACCCTGGAAGGCCTGAAAAAACTGCTGCAGTCAGCGGCGGAAGAAAAAGGAAGCGAAAAACGGAAGGCCGCAGCGCCCGACAGCGCGCTCCTCGAAAAACTCCTTGACGCCAGCAAACGGTTCAAGCCCGCGATAATGGAAGATGTCATGACGGAACTCGAGAGCTGCGAGTACGAATCAGGCGGGGAGCTTATCCCCTGGCTCAGGGAACAGATCGACACCCTGGAATACGACGCGGTACGGGAAAAGCTGGAATCCATTGGGGGCTGATGATTATACATAGATTTACCGGCAGCACCGGCTAGTGTATTGACATATTGAGAATCGAGTAGGAGGCTACCCATTATCTGAGTAGCCGTCCTCTCACACCACCGTGCGTACCGTCCGGTACACGGCGGTTCAACGGGTGGCGATAAGGGCGCGTTGGACCTCCCCCCGTCTGATAGACAGAAAAATAAACATGGACTACAAAAGACAAGGAGAAGTAGAGTTGAAA
>JAITEW010000369.1 GCA_031281855.1 Treponema sp. | reverse complement strand
CCCCCCCCCAAAAAAAAAAAAAAACCGGCCAGGCCGGTCAGCCCAAAAGATGCTCGGCCAGGATCTTTGCCCCAATGCCGATGAGGATCAGCCCCCCGGCGATTTCCGCCCATTTTTCAAGGAGCGCGCCGATGCGGCGGCCGAATTCGAAGCCGGTTATACAGATAGCAAAGGTGATGCCGCCGATAGCCAGCGCCGCGCTCCATATTCCCCGGTTAAGGATGCTGAAGGAAAGCCCCACTGCCAGGGCGTCGATGCTGGTGGCAAAGGACAGGGTAAGAAGAAAGGGAAGGCTCCGGAGATCGCTCGGGGATTTTCCGTTCCAAGGCGCGGTCCCATTTTTGTCCTCAGAGGTTTTTTTTCGTGCCCTCAGGGTTTCCCATATCATTTTGCCGCCTATAAAAGCCAAAAGGCCGAAGGCTATCCAGTGATCCCAGGCCGAAATATAGACCGCCAGGGTCTTTCCCAGGTACCAGCCGGTAACAGGCATGATGAACTGAAAAAATCCGAAAAAGAAACTGGATCTCAATGCATGGAACAGCTTCCTTTCCCTGATGGAAATGCCGGCGCTTACGGATACCGCGAAAGCATCCATCGAAAGGCTGATGCCGATAAGAATAACCGAAACCATAGTACCCTACTTGATCTTCGCTACCCCCGGCAAGGGGGTTTCCGATATCCAGGTGATAAAAAGCGGGACCCCGGTGATCCTGAGTTCGGCCTCGTCGCCGAGGGGCGATCCCTCTCCTGTGGAGATGTCGTAGACAGTCTGCCCGGCGCCGGGGAGGGTTACACGGACCTTGACGTCCATTCCCCATTCGTTCCAGAGGATGAGGGTGTTTTTATTTCCTGACCCCCGGAAACAGAGGCTTACCGTCCTTTTGGGAAGGTCCAGCCGCAGAGGCAGTTCCGGCAGGTATTCGGCTCCCGCGAGGTTCCGCCCGCAAAGGGCCCAGGCGTAGTACCCGTTCTTGAGGCTGTGATCCAGGTAGGATATCCCGAAGTAATATTCCGAATTAAAACGGGAAGGCGCCTCTCCCCGGTTGTAGCTGTCCTTGAGTTCATACCACATGAGGACCCTGATGCGCCGCGTCGCAAGTCCTGCCAGGGTTTTTACGATGTCCCTTGGGAAATTTTTTTCCCGCACTCTGGTTGGGTACCATCCCGATGTGGGGTAGCCCACTTCGGTAACCCAGATTTCTCCGGAAAAATGACAGGCTTCCAAAATTTTCGCCAGCTTGTCGTACAGCTTTACCGATCCTCCGGGGTTTAGCGCGTAAGGATGAAAGGAAATTGCGTCCACATAGTCCAGTGCGCCGCTTTCGAACATTTTTTTCATAAAACCCGCCGGAACGCGCCAGAACGAGCCTCCTACGATTATCGCGTCAGGATCTAGTTCCCGTATTTTTTGGGCCGCCGCCCGGGTCATAGCAAAAAAATCTTCCTCCGGGCCTTTCCAGCTCATCATATTCGGCTCGTTCCAGATTTCATACGCATCGATTTCCCCTTTGTAGCGGCTGACCACTGTTTCCACAAAGTTGAGGTAATGCGGCAGTTCTTCAGGCGTTATTTTTCTGGGAGCGTCTTCCTTCCCATGAAGCCATGCGGTATCGTAGCCCAAGATAGCCAGGAGTTTGTTTCCCGCTTCTTTGCTGCCCCTGACATAGGCGTCCCATCCCCGGAAATTCCACTCCCCCTGCAGGGGTTCGAGGGAACTCCAGCGACAGGTCCTGCGCTGCCAGACCACGCCTAATTCATCCATCATTTCAAAATCCCTGGGAACCAGGTCCTGCTGGAACGGGGCTATGCCGAAAAAGTCCTCCGGCACCTCCCGGGCTTCACTGGCCGCGTAAGGCGGCGTGGCGCAGGAAAGGTTTAGCAGGATAACACACAAGGTAACTGTCATACAGGCGCCTTTCACGCGCAGGAATTGCTTTTTACCGCTCATAGAGACGCTCCTGATCGCTCCGGCCGCTTCCTGAGAGATTTTCTTTACCTGCCTTTCAGGGCCGCGAGGCAGTGAATTTTATACAGATACTGATCCATGAGTATCTGTTCCGGAAAAGAAGAGGCTGAACGTACCAGGGCGTCGTATTCTGCTGTAAGGGCCAGGCAGGAATCGGCCCCTTCCGGATTGTACCGCCTGCCTGCCGCCGCGTAATCCCGTTTTGCCTGAGGTGAAGAGACGCCGATTTTTTTATACTCCCACTCGTCCCTGACCCCGCTTTCTTCAAGGGTAAGATAATCCCGGAGTTTGCGGAAACACCATGCTAAGCCTGCCAGTATGGCCTGGGGCGATTCTTTCGCCCCTAAGAGGGTCCGCAGGGATTCAAGGCTCCGGGAAAGGTCCCCTGCGGCAATCCGGGAAAAGAGGGTAAAAGCCGATTCGTCCCGGGTATGGGAAAGCCATTTTTCCGCGTCATCGGCGCTTATCTCCTTTTGCCGGTCCAGAAAGAGGGTAAGCCGGGAACACTCACGTTCCAGGGCCTGGGTGTTGTTTTCCACCAGTTCCAGTATGGTCTGTATTCCGCCGGTTCCTATGCGGAACCCCTTGTTCCTGAAAAAGGCCCCTACCCATTCGGTTTTCCTGGAATCGCTGAGCTCGTAGAAGACCCGTTTGGAAGCAGGAGGCGCCGCTTTTTCCAGAACCTTGGAAATACTGTTTTCTTCAGACATAAGGATGAGGACCGTGTCCTCCTGGGGAGATGCCATGCAGGAAGAAAGAAGATCCAGATCTTCTTTCTTCTTTACAGCCTCGGCGTTTTTTATGAAGAAAATCCTCTTAGCGGCGAAAAGGGAACCGTTCCGCATAGCCGAGACCATCTGCGGCACCGGCGTGTCCCCGGCGTAATAGGTAGTTTTTTCCACAAAGGCCTTTCCGGCGAACTGTTCCGCGATTTCCCTTGCAGCAGCCTCTTTTTCGCCGATTTCAGGGCCCAGGAGTATCCAGATCCGGACTGGCCGCCCTGTTGATGTTTCGGCCGTATGGGAGTTGATCATCGCCTACAAAACAGAGGCGTTATAAGAGCGGAGGATATGGGCCAGCCGTCCCAGAATCCGTACATCATTGGTGCAATAAATAGGGGAATGTTTAGGATTTTCCGGCTGAAGCCGTATCCTGGTACTTTCCCGGTAAAACGTTTTAAGCGTCACCGCGTCATCCAGCATGATCACCGCGATTTCCCCGTTTTCGACCGCATTCTGCTGTTCGATAATAGCCGTATCCCCGTCCATGATACCCGCTCCTTCCATAGAATCCCCCCTGACTCTGAGGGCGAAGTACACGGTGTTTCTTTTCAACAGCGTTTTAGGCAGACTGATGAACCCGTCGCGGTTTTCCTCGCAGAGTATAGGCCTGCCTGCCGCTACGGTTCCCAGGACCGGGATGTCCATAAAATCGCTTTCCCCTTCCCTGTTAACCAGTTCCATAGTCCGGGACTTTTTATCCCCCTGCCTGAGGAGGCCTTTCTTTTTTAAGGCTGTCACATGGTCATGGGCGCCTTTAACGGAGATAGCAAAATGATCCGCCAGTTCCCGGATAGTCGGCGGATAGGTATGGACTCGTATGTACTCCGCGATGAAGTCCAGCACTTCCTGTTGACGTTCGGTTGGTTCTTTCATCGTTATTCCTTGTTTGCCTGTTGTTCTGCAGAACTTTCCCGCTGAAGGGAAATCCCATATTTCCTCACTTTCGCATGAAGGTTGCTGGGATAAATCCCGATAGCTTCTGCTGTACGGGAAATTATACCATGATTCCGCGCCAGTTGGAACTCCAAATAATACTTTTCGAAAGATTCTTTTGCTTTACTGTAATCTTTTACCAGAATTTCATGTATAGGAAAAGGGGGGAACGCGGCGGCGGATTCTTCGGCGTTCCCGCCCGGCGCTTCACGTTTATTGAGAAAGTCCGCTACGGTCTTTTCCCCGATTTTGCCCCCCTGGTACATGATGGCTATCCGTTCGGCGAAGTTTCTGAGCTCCCTGACATTCCCGGGCCACGGATAGGCGCAGAGAAAATCCAGGGCAGCGTCTTCCAGCTCGATTTTCTTTCCCGCCCCGGGGCCTGAAGCGGCTTCTGAAAATTCTTCCAAAAAACGGAAAAGGAGCAGGGGAATGTCGGCCTTCCGTTCCCGCAGGGAAGGCAGCCATATAGGAATGACGTTCAGCCTGAAGTACAGATCCTGCCGGAACCGCCCTTTCCGGCACGCCAGTTCCAGATCCTTATTGGTCGCCGCCAGGATCCTCACGTCTACGTCTATGGTTTTTTCGCCCCCTATCCTCTCGATGGTGCGTTCCTGTATGGCCCTGAGCACCTTGGCCTGGGCGGCCAGGGACATGTCCCCTATCTCATCCAGGAAGAGAGTACCCCCTGAGGCGGTCTCGAAACGCCCTTTCCTGGCGGCGACGGCATCGGTAAAAGCGCCTTTTTCGTGGCCGAACAGTTCGCTTTCGATAAGCGTGTCCGGAATAGCGGCGCAGTTTACCTCTACGAAGGGCATGCCGGACCTTGGGGAAAGCCGGTGTATGGCCCTGGCGACCAGTTCCTTACCGGTGCCGTTTTCCCCGCAAATGAGGATACGGGCGTCTGTGGAAGCAGCCTGCCTGATAAGGGCCCGGACTTCTTCGATTTCAGGGCTGATCCCGATAATTTCATCCCCAGGAAGCCCGGCTTTTTTCTTGAGATCCCGGTTTTCTTCCCGGAGTTTCCGTACCGCCAGGGCGTTCCGGCAAACCGTCAGGACCTTGTCCAGAGAGAGGGGCTTTTCGAGGAAATCAAAGGCCCCGAATTTCACTGCCCTGACCGCCATGTCCACATTCGCGTGGCCTGAGATCATAACCACCTCGGTCTGGGGCCAGGAGCCGCGGATTTTTTCCAGCGCTTCAAGACCGCCCATGTTCGGCAGGAGCACGTCGAGAAATACGAGGCCGATGCTTTCGCGGTCCAGGATTTCAAGCCCCCTTATCGCGTCTTCAGCAGTGCGGACCTTGTAGCGTTCATCTTCCAGGATCGAAGCGAGGGTGCAGCGGATCCCCGGTTCGTCATCGATTATCAGTATACGCACGCCGCTCATGGCTCCTTTCTGTCAAGAGGCAGATCGATAAAAAACGCGGTTCCGGCGCCTTCTGCCGAATTGAACCAAACGGCCCCTCCATGGTCGTTTACTATCCGTTCTACGATGGGAAGCCCCAAACCGGTGCCGGATTTCTTGGTTGTAAAATAAGGTGTAAAAACGTGCTGCGTGTTTTCTTGAGCGATGCCTTTGCCGCTGTCTTTGATACAGATTCTACAATACCGGCTCTGCCATTTTTTGACAAGATCCGTGCGGATCTCTATGAGCCCCGAACCGTCCATGGCGTCTATACTGTTGATAATGAGGTTAGTAAGGGCCTGGGAAAGCCGGTTTTTGTCGATTTTGAGCAAAATCCCCTTTTCCGTGTGGCTGATGTCGAAGCGGACTCCCGGGTGCGAGACGCCGTACGACGCGGCGATCCCTTCCACAAGCCCCCGCAGCTCGGTCCATGTCCGGGAAGGCTCGGCTGGCCTGGAAAGGGCCCTGAACTCAGTGAGCATAGCCGAAAGGCCGTCTGTCTCCTGGATAATGGCCAGCATGGAACTTTCAAGGATTTCACCGATTGCGCCCGGATCGTTCCGCCACCGCCGGAGCACCCGTTCCGCAGAAAGCTTGACAGGCGTAAGGGGGTTTTTTATTTCATGCGCAAGCTGTTCCGCCATGTTTTGCCAGATAGAAATTTTTTCGGCTCTTACCAGGGCGCCCCGGGATTTTTCAAGATCCCTCACCATGGCGTTAAATGAACTGATGAGCAGGGACAGTTCGTCTCCCCTCCGGGGCAGGATCTGTATGGAAAAGTCCCCTTCGGCAACGCGCCTGGTAGCTTCGGCCAGTTCGGCAATAGGGGAAGTAACCCGGCGGGTAAAAGACAGTGCGATGATAAAGGTCATGAGCAGGGCGGGAAGGAAAAATACGCAGTAATAAAAAGTAAGGAGCCTTCGGATATTGAACCTGATGGAATCGATTATTTCAAAACGCGCCTGCTCGTTTTCAATGACCTCCAGGGCGGGATCAAAACCGTCCCCAAGGTTCCAGCTTATGACCCGTATCATGTCCTGCGAGGGAAGGAGTATGTAGCGGATAGTATTGCTGTCCCTGGGCAGTTCCCTGGAAACCAGGCCCTGCTGCCGTCCCGGCGGGGAGGCAAGGCGCTTTTCCTCATTCCCCTGGAAGGATTTTTCCTTCCAAACCCCTTCTTCCCGGATAAAGTCCTGGATTGCCAGAACTTCTCCGCCCGGTTTTCCTTCACCCCCAAAGAACCCCTGTTGTACGCGGGCTTCCAGTTTCTCGATGTTCAGGGAATAGGTTTCCATAGCGAAGTGCTGGGCCTGGTCCAGCGCAGCGCTTACATCAATGGTTTTCCAGAACTTGAGCAGTTCCCTTACTGCAAGGTTCGTGATGATCATCACCGGCGCCGCTGCGAGGACGGTAATGATGACAAAGTAGATAAGGAGCTTCGCCTGAAAACGGCTTCCTGTGCGGCGTGCGAGAAAATCCCAGGCAAGGTTCAGGCACGGGATGATCAGGAGCACCAGAAGGACCACGGGAATGGTAAAAAAAACCGCGAGGCTCCGGGTTTCCGGAATTTCGCCGTCCCGGAGCATATCCGCCAGGAAAGACCGGGAAAAGAGTATAGTCAGTATAGTCAAAAGCAGGTAGATAAGGGCAAGGCTCCGGACATTCAGAAGAGAGTATTTCGGTCTGGTCCGGAGCGTGTTCAAGGCTATTCTTCCTCGAATTTCGATTCGAAAAGGCGGATTAATTTCTCCATTGCTTTTTCTTCGTCCTCGCCGTCGGTAAGGATCCTCAGCTCCGTACCGTAAGCCGCCCCAAGGGTTAGAAGCCCCATAATGGACTTCCCGTTAATGCGATCACGGCCTTTTTCAAAATAGACGGAACACTTAAAATCCTTGGAAGCTTCCACCAGCAGAGCCGCAGGGCGGGCATGGATCCCTGCCCGGTTGGTAATCGTTATTTTCCGTTCCGTCATCACCGTATCCTTCAGATAATATCTTCACTGCCAAAGTACACCGCCCGGGCGTTATCGCTCTCTATCCACTTGAGTATGTTTTTGTTGAATTCCTTAGCCGCGTTATAGCCCATCTTTTTCAGCCGCTCGTTCATAGCCGCTGTTTCGATGATAATAGGAACATTCCGTCCCGGCTTTACCGGTATTTCCAGCTTAGGGATCTTAACCCCTAAAAGCTCCATATACTGTTCTTCAGTGCCGATGCGGTCGTAGTTTTTCCTGGAATCCCATTCCTCAAGCTTCACCACCAACTGGATCTGTTTCTTGTCCCTGATTGCGCCGACGCCGAAGA
This sequence comes from Treponema sp., assembly GCA_031281855.1. GTDB lineage: Bacteria > Spirochaetota > Spirochaetia > Treponematales > Breznakiellaceae > JAITEW01. Next base: position 4,004 of record JAITEW010000369.1, on the reverse strand, counting down.
GGTGGGTGATGTTGATTATGCCCAGGCCCCGGATTTCCATGTGGTGTGCGATGATTTTGTTGGCCCCGCTTCCCATAAGTATGTTGCCTGACACGCAGCGGATCTCCACCACGTCATCCGCCACAAGCCGGTGCCCCAGTTTGATGAGTTCCAGGGCGGTCTCGCTTTTCCCTACCCCGGAATCCCCAAGAATGAGGATGCCCAGGCCGTAAACTTCCGCCAGAACCCCGTGGATGCTCTGCCTGGGCGCGAAAATATCCGACAGCACCCGCATGATCCTGGCGCTGAATTCAGCGGTGGAAAGATCCGTTTGCAGCAAAGGGCACTGGGCGCCTTCGGCTTCTTTGAAAAAATTCTCATCCGGCACCAGGTTATGGGTAAAGATACAGCAGGGAATGGAATAGGTGAACATCTGCCGTATCGTATCCACCTTCCCGCTGGCTTCAAGGTTTTTGAGGTACGCTACTTCGCCGCGGCCAAAGACCTGGAGCCGGTTATAGGCAAAGGAATCAAAAAACCCCGACAGCGCCAGCCCCGGCCTGTTGAGATCAGGGATAGAAATTTCCCTCGTCAGGCCCTTGCGGCCCCCGATACAGTGGAGGTTAAGGGAATTGTGCTCCCACAAATCCAGATCGATAAGGTCGAGGACAGTGAAGCGTTTTTCAGCCATAAGCCATTGTAAACCCTATTAGCCTGTTTTTCCAAGGCCTTTAGACGCTGCCAGGATAAACACAGGGCCGCTTGCCGAAAACGGTTAACAAAGGGTATTACCCCTTGTTCCGGCCCCGGCATTTCATCGCCACAAAACCGGCAGCGGCGGTAAAAGCCAGGAGCAGGAAGCCAGTGTAAAAGCCGGCCTTTTCCGCTACAGCCCCGAAAATAACAGGCGTAATAATACCGCCGAAACCGCCTCCCGCGTAAAGGATGCCTCCAACGGCGCCGCTCTTTTCCTGGAACGCCGACATACCGGTGCTCAGCACCATGCCCCATACCGGCCCCATCATAAAACCCAGACAGAGAACGGAACCGAAAAACATCCATTGGTTCCTAAAAAGAAAAAGAATAAACAGCAGAATGGCGGAAGTCGAAAATCCCAAAAGCACCATGGTCCGGGGTTTCATCCTTATGGAAGCAAAAACAATACGTGAAAACGCCATGGCAAACCAGAAGCCCGAAATAGTCCAGGCTCCTAATGCTGAATTCTGATATTCATGTACCAAAAGGGAATCGATAAAGTAAGAAATGCCTGTCTCCATGGCTACATAGGCCAGCATACAGAAAAAAAGGGCGATAAAAAACGAGGAACGCAGGATGGAAAGCATGGAATTAGTCTTTTTTTCCCCGGGATTGCCGGGTGCGACCCGACGGCAGCCGGAAAGGAACATCAGAGGATAAACCAGCATAAAGCCGCAGCCCGGAACAATAAAAACCAAAGACCAGGAATAATTAAAGCGATCAAGAAGCCAGCCGAAAAACAAAGGGCTTACCACAGCGCCCAGGCTGAAGGTACTCTGCATGATGTTCATGTAACGGTTCTCCCTGCCCGGGAAGGTATCCGAAAGGGCCGAACTGCTTACGGATTCGCAGACACTGTACCCAATGCCAATTATAAAAACACCGGTTACAAAAAACAGAACCGAACCGGACGAGGCCGTTAAAAAACACCCGGCCGCGAAAAGGGGCATAAACATAAGCAGCGTGATTTTTTTACCTATGCGATCCGCTATCCCGCCGAAGGCTATAGGTGCAAGGGTAATGGCTATGTACTGGGATGTTACCAGGATACCCATCATTCCGGTATTGAGTTCAAAACTCTGGGCTACCCTAAGGAGTACCAGATTAAAACCGCCAAGCTCAACACCGAGAAAAAAGGCAAGACTTGAAACCGCAAAAACAAGCAGACGGCGCTCTATCCTGTCCATAGCGGCGGATTACAGCTTCTGTATCTCTTCTTCAGAAAGCCCGGTTACAAGAGCGATCTTTTCCGCCGAATCGCCAAGCTCTTTCATCTTCCGGGCGGTTTCCTTCCAACTGTTCACGTCTTTGCGCCACATCTCACGCGCCTCTGCCCTCTACGATGCCATTCGCTCCAGATCAGCTTTTTCAATACCCCTACGGCCTTCCCTACCGCTTCATCCCCTTTTCCCAGCATCTCCATCTCCTCTATGCTCCCGCCTTTCAAAAATTTCATCCATAACCCGACTTTCTCTTTTACTTCCCCACCCAGCTTCGGCAACTCTAATACAATTATATGCTCCAGTTCCGTAAACAGGCAACCCGTCTTGTCGTTCCTCAACCGGTACGAGTTTACACAGGCTTCCTCTTCGGGTAAAAAAACATGGTCGCAGATGGCTATAATGATGACCTGGTTCAGCTTTTGTAGCCCTCACCGGCGAGAAAATAAGTTTATTCTGTCCGTATTGGTCCGCCTGGTCAGTGCCGTATTAGGAGGCTCATACGGCACAGGAGTATTGGTTTACCCAATACTCCCGCGCTGTTCTTAAATTATAAGCCCTGAATATCCCAGGCGTCCCGTTCCGTATCAATGGTAACGGTGACGCCGCATCCGTACACGGTACGCTGTACAGAAGACGAAAGATACTCGTGATGGATCATGGGACTGTACTGGGCGGCGCGGTTCAGTTTACCGGCCAGCCGGGCTGTTTTCACATCTTCCTCCCCCGGTTCAACGGGAAGATATGCCGGGCTTGCGGTGAGAAGCCCTAACAGCAGGCCGTTTTGCCCCTCTACCAGATCGCTGTTGTAACTCGGCCCTCTGCCCATGTAAGAGGGCATAATCAGGCAGTCATGGTAAACCAGATGGATAAGGGGAACGGGGATCCCTATGGGGAAATCCGGCGCAGGAGACTTGGGAAACGGCGCGTGGTGGCAGAACGCCAGGGTCTGCATGGACCAGTCGATGGCTTCTTCGCTGGATACGGCGATCCCGTGAGCCGTCACGTAGTCAAAGCAGGCTTTGCGGAATTCGGCGCATTTTTTCCGTGTTACCCGGTGCCAGGGGTGATCACATTCGTCAAGTTCAACAATGGTGAATACGTCCTGATACGTTCCCGCGATGTCCACACCGTGTTCCGCCAGGGCCGAGTAGTTCCGCCTGACGTAGAGCGGCGCCTGGGAAGAACAGAGCAGGCTTTGCATCCCACCCAGCCAGAAACCGTACTCCTGGATATTTCCCTTAGTATCATGAACCGCCATTTCACGATCAAAACTTTCGGCATTGAAATAGTAGTCCCTGTATTGATCGTGGGTGGCAAAGAGATACCCCAATTCTTTCATGGCGTCCGCAAGGCGCTTCATGCCTTCCCATCCACCGAGTTTTTCATTTGCCGGAAGGTAATCGGGATGGTGGCTGTCGTAGCCGTCGATACCCCAGCCATCAAGGTGAAAGTACACGTCGGTAAGGCCCCATTTTTCTTTGAGCGCGCGCATCTGGGCCGCCCGCTCATCGAAAGTTCCGTAGACTTTTTGGTTTTCTTCCGGGTGTTCCTTGTTGTAATAGTTGCTGTCGGGGGATATGTTGACATACCCGCTTTCGTGTACCCACGCGCAGCCGGGAAGCCTCCCCACGTTTGGGCAGCGGATTGCTTTTTCCCTCAGTGTTATCAGTCTGCCGGTTTCTCGTGAGTATTCGCGGTACAGGGCGGCCATCGTGTTGTAGTCCCCCTTGAAGAAGGTATAGCGGGAAACCCGCCGGTAGGCGGCCCTTCCCAGGCTGGGGATCCAGCAGGGGCTTATATGCTTTGTTCCGTCCGCCCGGATGTCCAGCCGGTAGCCGCCGTCATATTCGGTTACGCCGATGCAGATATAGCTGCCTTTATCGGTGTACTGCCCGAACCACGGCATGTAGGCGCTCCCGGTCGCGTATTGGTAGTACTTCACGCCTTCCCCGTCATAGGTCTTGTCGTTTTCCAGCAGGAGTCCCTGCCTCTGGTTGAGTACCGTGCGGCATTCAGGGCGTTTTTCATCGAACTCAAAGGCTGCGG
>JAITEW010000348.1 GCA_031281855.1 Treponema sp. | reverse complement strand
TTCGTTTATTGTGCTCATACCTGCACTGGTGTTTGTAGGCGGGAAATCCGGCCCGGGCTACTGTTCCCTGACCCATACCATGTATTCGGTTTTCTTTTACTACTTTCTGTGTACCGGGCTTTCTGTGATATACATATTGACGAAAGTAAACAAGGCTGTTGTCGTACTGCCGTTCCTGCTGGTATTGCTGTTTATTGAGTCCACCAATTCAGGCTGGTCTTTTATCGACCAGTCCAGCTATTCTATCAATTACTTTGAACGGGGCATGACCACTAACCAGAAAAAGCGCATAGCGTCAGGATGGATCGAAGCGATAACCGCTGCGGATCAAATGGGGGCGGAAGCGGCGTTTGTCCTGGTACCTATGCAGGACGGCCCGGACTGGCCGGTTTCTTTTGACTGGTTCGATGAAGCCTTTTCCCATACCCTGCGTACGCACGGCGTTATTTCCCGTGAGATTCCTATAATCCTGGAACAAAGCGAGGAGCTTCTTATGACCATAGGAGGAGCCATGACCGATTCCGGCAGCGCTCAGAATACCGGAGAAACCATCGAAGAAACCATTCTTATAGAAGAAACCGCTGCAGAAGAAGTTCCGGAACAGGCCGGCGGAAGCGCCCCGGGGCCTGCTGGCGAATAAGGGAGGAAGAGGAAAATGACGAAAGCAGAAAAAGCTGTTCCTGAAGCAACAGTACCGAATATTGTTCAGGAAACCGTTCCGAAGCCGCCTTCCCGCATTGTATGGATAGATTACGCCAGGTTTATCGGCATCTGGCTTGTGGTTTACGCCCACTCAGGGGTAACCGACGACCTCTGGCGCTTTTTTTCCGTAGTAGTGCTGCAGATCCTGGTGTTTCTTTCCGGGTATCTTGAAAAGAACAACAAAACGGTTCTCCAGAGCATAACCGGAGGCTGCAGGTCTATATTGCTGCCTTATGCGCTCCTCTACGCTGTGGCCTATGTCTACTGGTTTGTGATCGATTTTATTTTCCATATCGATATGTATACCTTTGAACCCAGGGAAAGCGGCCCTGTAGTATTCACGCTGCTCAAGCCGGTCATCGGCATGCTGCTGGGCCAGGGGACCTACGAATCCACTTACTCGATGATGCTCGTGTTCCCTATGTGGTTCATGCCTGCGCTGTTCTTTGTCCGTGTGTACCACAGCATTATCATCGCCTTTTCCGGGGACAGCCTGAAGCGGTACTGCCTTGGAGTGGCGGTCCTGCTTCTGGTCATACTGGGCCTCAATATATTTGAAACCCGCTTTTTCCGCATACCCTTTGGAGTTGACTGCGGCCTTTTGCTCTACCCCTTCTTCGCGTTTGGCAATGTAGTCAGGCGCATGAACTTTATTTCGAAGATGAAGCCCCCTGTGGGCGTTCCCGGCATTGCTCTCCACCTCCTTGTTGCCGCTGTGGGTTTCGCTTTTATCTGGATAGCGATACCCTATAACGGGACAGCGGACGTCAACGTGTTTTATTTCGGCGAAAACCTCATCCTGTATGTGCTGTTAGGCTATGCCGGCATCATATCGGTGCTTGCCATAGCGCTGCTGTTCAACAAGCCCGATCCCATTTGTTCAAGGATTTCCACAGGCACCCTTTTGATTATGGCCTATCACGGGATACTTATTCCTTATATAAACAGGCTGGCTTTGATCTTCAATATGGAATTCAATAACTGGTCTGTGATACTTCTTTCGATACTTAACGTAGGTTTATTCATCATTCCTATCGGGATAGTCCAGCGGTATTTTCCGATCTTGATAGGAGGAAGAAAATCCGGCGCTTAGGCGCGGTTAACCGGTGTTTTACTGCCCAAAGGCAAAGGAGCTGTACATGGAAATTCTCGAATCCACGCTTGGAACAATACTAAGGGAAAAGGCAAGGGAACTGGGGGATAAGGAATTTATTATTTATTCAAACCAGAATATCAGGATCACCTATGCTGAATTCGACAAAAAAGTGGACGCTCTCGCGAAAAGTCTTCTCGCAATGGGCTTAAAAAAAGGCGATCACATCGGGCTGTGGGCCAATAACATTCCCGAATGGGCTATCGTGTTTTTTGCCGCCGCCAGGGCCGGGGTGGTCCTGGTTACCATTAACCCCAATTACAAGGCATACGAGATGGAATATGTTGTACGCCAGGCGGACCTAAAGGCCCTTTTTATTGTGGATAAATACCGGGATTCCGATTACCTGGAAATTATATATCAGCTTATTCCGGAGCTTAACACCGCGGACGTAGAAGGGGAGCTTTTTTCCCGTAATTTTCCTTCCCTTAAAATGGTTATTAATATAAGCACCGGGAAACAGCGGGGTATATTCACGTACGGCGAATTTTTGAGGCTTGGAAGCATGTTCAGCGACGAGCGCCTGCACGAAGCGGAAGCCCAGGTAACCCTGGACGACACCCTGGCTATGATGTACACATCAGGTTCCACAGGGCAGCCCAAAGGGGTCATGCTGACCTTCCGCGGCTATCTCAGCAATAGCTGGTATTCGGCCCAGCGGCTCCTTATGGACGAAAACAGCGTTATGTGCAACCCGCTGCCGCTTTTCCATGTGATGTCCCTGTTCCACGGCCTTGTAGGGGTGCTGATGTGCGGCGCCAAAGTAGCCAACCTGGAATGGTTCGATCCTGTTATGCTGATGGCTGTAATCCAGAAGGAAAAATGCACCGTCATGCTCGGGGTCCCGACTATGTATATCGCTATTATGAGCCACCCGCTGTTTAACATGTTCGATTTTTCCAGCATGAAAACAGGCGGCATGGCCGGCGCGTTCTGCCCTCCGGAAGTAATAAAACAAGCTATCGAAAAAATGCATGTTACCGGCCTCTTCGCGGGCTACGGCCTTACCGAGTGTTCCACCTTTGTCTGCGTATCCTCAGGGGACGATCCGGAAGACCAGAGGATCAACACAATCGGGAAACCTTTACCGGGCATTGAAATCACCATAAGGAACGTAGAGACCAACGAAGAATGTCCCGGTGGCACACAGGGCGAAATCTGCGTACGCGGCAACGGCCTTATGAAAGGTTATTACAAAATGGAAGAAGCTACCAAAAAAACCATAGACGAACAGGGCTGGCTTCATACAGGGGATCTGGGCGAGAAGCTGGACTCAGGGTGTTTTATAATAACCGGCCGCAGCAAGGACATTATTATTTGGGGCGGTGAAAATATTTATCCAAAAGAAGTCGAAGATTTTATCTACAGCATCCCTGGGGTAAAGGATGTCCAGGTAGTAGGCATTACCAACCAGAAATACGGCGAAGTAGTGGGCGCCTTTATTTCCCTGAAAGACGGGGTAACTATGACCGAGAAGGACGTAAAGGATTTCTGCCAGGGAAAGATAACCCATTACAAGATCCCGCGGTATGTTTTTTTCGTAGACTCTTTCCCGCTTACGTCAAGCGGCAAAATACAGAAGTATAAACTCCGGGAAATCGGGAACCAGAAAGTTAAGGAACAGACCCAGACACCTCAGCACGAATGAGGGAAGGAGGGTTAAGATGAAAAGACGGCTTGTCTTTGTTTTGTGCCTCTGTATCGCAGCGGGTCAAAGCATCCGGGCCCAAACGGAAGGTATAGTCTGCCTTGGCGACAGCCTTATGGCAGGCTGGGGGGCTGTTGTCCCTGACGTGCCTGACGAAACTAAGTCCGTTCCGGCGTACCTTCAAAGGCAGGTAAACGTCCCTGTTTACAATGCCGGCATAGGCGGGAACACCACCACAGACGCCCTGTTCCGGCTGACCAGGGATGTCATATTGAAGCGCCCGAGCGTGGTGCTTGTGGAACTTGGGGGGAACGATATCCTGAACCGTTACGACATTGAGACCACGTTTTTGAATTTTCAGATCATCCTGCAGAACCTGGCCGACACAGGGGCCAAGCTGTACCTGGTCAAATTCTACAATTACGGAATGATGGAAACCCTGCTCTCCCTGGTAGGCGCTCCCGGAATGTACACCCGCAGGATAACCGCACAATACGATGAAATGTACGCGAATCTTGCGCGGCTTTATAACGTCGAGCTTATCGACAGCTTATGGAACGGCGCCTGGGGTGTTTACATGTCCGATGATATTCACGCCAACGCCAGGGGCTATGAGATAATGGCAGATAATATTTTCCGGGCTATGCGGCCTTTTCTGGAATCAAAGGGCATGATAAGGTATACTAGGTAGCGTAAAAGGAAGTGTAACATGTCTGTAAAGGTTCGTAGCGGGAACCGCCCGCGTGTTTTGCCGATCCTTTATCTGGCTTTGGCGTTCGTTGTCGGGTTTTCCGGCTGTGACCGGTTAAAACCCCCGGTTCAGGCCGCCCTTCCGCCGCCTCCAAAGGGCGTAATCATACCTGACGGAAAAGGGCTGGTGTGGCTTCAGATGGTAGAGGCCGACAACACCCCTTTGCCTGAAAACCAGGATCTGAAAAAATTTGAAATCCGTTATATGACCGAGCAGGGCGGATTGTGGTTCGTCGATTCCGACGCTGATCCCGAAGTGGTTTTGCAGCAAGGGCTGCTTTCGCCTGAAGAGCCCCTTTTTCTTGATCCCGGTTCGTATAAGCTCCATGTTATCGGCTATGTCCGGGATGTCCCGATACTGCGCGGCGAGACCAACCTGTTTCAGCTTGAACCGGCAAAGGAAGAAACTATCCCTATCGAAGTCCGCCCTGTGGCCAACGGCGGCAGCGGCGTTTTCTCCTGGTCCATCCAGATCCCCGGTTCAACCCCTAACGCCGGCCTAAAACTCTACAGTGTTGAAAACATTGACGAACCTGTAGCCGTTTTGGTGTTCAAGAAAGAAGGTGAAAACAACGGCTGGCTCGGGGAACAATTGGTGCCTGACACCTTTTTTATTCAGCAAGACGGGGTAAAAAAGGGAAGCAGCCTTGTCTACAGCGGTTACGCCGAAGTCCCGCCTGGGGACTATTTCCTTTTGGTTGTCCTGGAAAACAACGGGCGCCTCCTGAGCCGCAACGAATTTGTCAGCGTCTTTTCCGACATGGAAGCCCCGGTTACCCTGGCGTACGACGCCAATACCTTTGTCAGAATAAAGATCCTTTCAGGAACCGCGGACCTGCGTTTGAACAGCGAGCCCATACAGCCTTACATCGTAATGGTCAGCGGCGCCGATCCGGTTACTATAAACGACCAGGACAGGGTTACCCCCAGTTTCCCTATAACCGGGGCTAAATGGGAACGACTGGTTCAGGCTGAACCAGGGGCGGTTATCCAGTTTGTGGGAATAAGCGCCATTGGCGGCGCGCCGTTTTTCAGGAGCCTTTACACTCTTACCATTGACGAAAACGACTATACGAGCGGCATAGAATTAAAAGACTCCATGCAGGTGCTGGACATAAACGGCAGTGCCCAGGCTGCCTACTCAGGGGCAGATGAAATGAATTTCTACTATATTAATATCCAGGTTTATGAAGACCCTGAGTACAGAATACTCGTGAACCAGGTGGGCCTTAACGGCGACGGGACCTGGTCGATGTCCCTTTTAGAGCAGGAAACGTATTACTTCAGGCTCCAGGCCGACATGGGCAACGAAACTGAGACCTTGAAACTGGAAAAAGACCTCCAGGGCCGGGCTGTAAACGGTTTTATCAACCTGGGAACCGTTACCTTTGAAGGAAAAAGACCCGCCGTTCCGCAACCTGCTCCTCTCCAAACCGCCCCTGTCCAGGTCCAGGCCGCAGCGGTCCCTGCTTCCGCGCCTTCCCAGGCTGCTCCTGCTCCTGCTCCTGCGCCTGTACAGGCCGCCGTCCCTGTCCCTGCGCCTCCTCCTCCCGCACCGGAACCCCCGCCTGAGCCCGCGGTTCCGGTCGTGCTGGATAGTTCCCGTGACCCCCAGGAAGTCCTGGACACCCTTTTTACAGCCCAGTACCTGGAAGGCGGCTGCCTGGTTATGTTTGACGAAGGCTACGACCCCTCGTTTTTCGAAGCCATCAGATGGGACATCGATGGCGGCGGCCTGGGCGATTACGCGCCGGTTATTGACGAAGAAGGCAATCCGGTACAGGACGAATGGGGCTACGACACTTTTACCTTTACACCCTACGAAGACCCCGCAATCTTCCTGGACTACACCGCCATGGAATCCGGCAGCGCCCACGAGATTACTATAACCGTCACTTGTAACGGCCAGGATTACAGCAGGACTTGGGAGATAACAGTTCCCTGATACCGTTGTTTTTGGGTGTTTATGCGCTGGGGTTGCGTTTAGCCCTGGCAGTGAAAGCGCGCTTTTTCAAATAGCCAAAATAAGGTATAGTAATAAGAGGGAATAGAGATATATGACGAACCGGCTAAAAGTCCTGAACGACTTCGCGTTTCAGAAGGTTATGGGGGAGAAGGGGGACGAGAGGCAGCTTTTAGCGTTTCTCAACGCCGTCCTTGAGCGGACAGGGAAAGGCAACCTGCAGTCCGTCGAAATCCTGGAAAACAAGGATCTCCCGGCCGAGATCGCGGGCGGCAAGACAGGCAAACTGGACGTGCTGGGGAAACTCCCGGACCGCTCAATGGTAAACATCGAAGTCCAGATAAAGAACCAGTACAACATCGAGAAACGGAGCCT
>JAITEW010000296.1 GCA_031281855.1 Treponema sp. | reverse complement strand
AAAGAAATTGTTTAAGACATTTTTTGATATGGGGGGGGGGGGGGGGTTTTTAAAATTAAACAAAAAATATGCTAAAACTTGAAGCAGAGAAAGCCGCCACGAATACCTCCCTTTAAAAGTCTGCTGTCCGGGGCTGTCCAAAACTTCAGCTTTTTAAAGACAAGCTTTGCTTGTCCGGCTTCCCTGGATTTATGAGCTTGTCCAGCGGACCGGAGGCTTACGCCAACCGGGTTTTGGGACAGGCTCATCGCGCCTCGGTTTTCAGATACTATTACTTATAATAATACCTTTTTTCTTAATAATTGTCAAGTTCGTGCCTGTCGGATATACTCAGGGCAGGATGCGGACGGCATCAAGCATGGCAGCAGACACGGAGGGGTTATGGCGCGAAAACTGAAAGTGGGCATACTGTTCGGCGGCAAATCGGCGGAGCACGAGGTCTCCCTCCAGTCGGCCCGGAACGTGTTTGACGCCATGGACCGGGAAAAGTACGAGCCTGTGCTCATCGGCATAGACAAGCAGGGCCGCTGGCTCCTCAATGACGAGTCCCGCTTCCTCCTGGACGCCGACGACCCAAGGCGCATCAGGCTGAACCCGGCCAGCGACAGCGTTGCCCTGGCGCCTGAAAGCAGGGGGAAAATCTCCAATCTTACGGCTTTCGGGCAGGACCGGGCTATCGACGTGGTTTTTCCCATACTTCACGGGCCTTTTGGGGAGGACGGGACCGCCCAGGGCCTCCTCAAGCTGGCCGGTGTTCCCTTCGTGGGCGCAGGGGTGCTGGGTTCCGCCGTGGGCATGGATAAGGACGTGATGAAGCGGCTCCTCAGAGACGGAGGGGTGCCTATCGGCAAGTTCAGGGCCCTCAAGTCCCACGAGGCGGCGCCGGCGTTCGAAGACATCACCGCGGAACTGGGCCTCCCCCTTTTTATCAAGCCCGCAAACATGGGCTCTTCTGTAGGGGTAAATAAGATTCACAACAGGGAGGAATACGCCGCGGCCCTAAGCGAGGCTTTCCGTTTCGACACTAAAATTGTCCTTGAAGAATACATACCCGGCAGGGAGCTGGAGTGTTCCGTTCTTGGCAGCGAGGAGCCCAGGGCCTCGGTTCCTGGGGAGGTGAAATCTACCCACGAATTTTACTCTTACGACGCCAAGTACATTGATGAAACCGGGGCGGTCCTGGAAATCCCCGCGAAGGTTTCTGAGGATACTGCCCTGAGGATTCAGGAACTGGCGGTAAAAACTTTCAAAACCCTGGAATGTGAGGGCCTGGGCAGGGTGGATTTTTTCCTCAAAGATAACGGCGAGGTCATTGTCAACGAGATCAACACCATGCCGGGTTTTACCAGGATCTCCATGTATCCAAAACTCTGGGAAGCCTCGGGCCTTTCGTATACCAAACTGATTGATGAACTTATAACACTCGCGGTAAAACGCTTCGAAAAAGAAAAAAGCCTTAAAACCAGCGCTTTTTAAGTCAGTCCTGGTGGCTTCTGCGCCTTCGCGGTTGTTTTGTAACTAGTCAGGCCGCAGTCCGGGCAGATCCCATTCAGGCGGCAGCTTCGCGGGGACGCCTTTGGAGTCCACGAAGGCCCAGGTTACCCTGGCCTCTACGATGATATCCTCTCCCCTCAGAATGCGCTGGGCAATGACGCCGCTTACGGCGCCTTTTTTTACAGGCCAGGATTTGATGATCAGCGTGTCGTCGGTAAAGGCGGATTTTTTGTAATCAATTTCCACCCTTGCCACGTAGACGCCGTATCCCGCCTTGATGGCGCCGGGGTAATCAAAGCCTATGGACTTGAGGAATTCATAACGGGCGTATTCCAGGTAGTTCAGGTAGTTGGCGTTATTCACATGGCCGTAGCTGTCGCATTCATAGCTGCGGACCATGAGGGAACATTCTGTAACCATAGGTTGATTATAGAACATCCCTTGCTCACTGTTCAATTATCCTAAACCGTGGTACCTTGCCTTATGTTTACCTACTGTCCGGCCTGCGGTTCCGGGAACATCGTCTTTAAGGATAACCGGGTTTTCAAATGCCCGGACTGCGGCTTTACCTATTACCACAATACCGCGGCAGCCACAGGGTGCGTCATAGATACCGGGGACCGGGTGCTGCTGCTGGTCAGGGGAAAGGAGCCGTCAAAGGGCAAACTGGCCCTGCCGGGCGGATTCGTTGACCCAGGCGAAGGGGCTCTGGAGGGACTGCGCCGGGAACTGCTGGAGGAAATAGGCTGGGAGCCGCCTGAAGGAGCGGAAATCACCCTTTTCGCCTCTTTTCCCAACATCTATCCCTACAAAAACATCGTCTACAATACCTGCGACCTTTTCTTCACCCTTGACGCGCCGGGTTTGAGCGAAAAAGACCTGCGCCCTGCGGAAGGGGAAGTCAGCGGTATCCGCTTCCTCAGGCCCCGGGAGATCAATGGCGAAGACCTGGCCTTCGATTCCACCCGCAGGGCCATGGAAGCTTACAGCCGTTACAGGGAATCGAAAACCTTTCTGAGCCCTTTATAGCTTTTCGCGATCCCGTCGAAATGATCGCTGTGGAATTCTTCCTGCTCGATGATGTAAGGGTATTGTGAAGGCGGGCAGAAACCGGCTGCGGCTTTGAAGTCGATTTTTCCTTCTCCGATATAGACGTTTTCTTTGCCGGTTTTGGCCATCTCCTTGGCGTGTATGGCGCAGATCCGGCCCGCCTTTGCCAGGGGCCTGATGTAGTCTATGGGGTCTATCCCGGCGTTGGCGATCCAGAAAAGGTCGGGTTCGAACTTTACCGAAGGCGCGGTTTCCAGAAGTATTTCCAGGGCATACTTGCCGTCGAATTTGACATACTCATGGGAATGGTTGTGATAGCCGATGGTAATGCCCTTTTTGGCCGCTTCTTTGGCGCAGGATTCGAGAAATTGGGCGTCTTTAACGGTGTTTTCCTTTGTGTCGCATTTTATGCCCGGACACACTATGAGTTTATATCCCAGCGTAACGGCGTACTTTATCTCTTCATCAAAAGCCTTTTGAAGCCTCTCGAACCCCGCGTGGGTGCTCACCGCTTTAAGGTGGTATTTGGCCAGCAGGGTCTTCATTTGCTCCGGGCTGTTACCGAAGTACCCGGCGAACTCCACCCCCTGGTAGCCCGCCTTTTCCGTCAGTTCCAGAGCCCCGGCGAAGTTGTCCTGGGCTTCCTCTTTTATCGAATACAACTGTAAAGAAATATCCATAATTCCTCCTTCGATTGTGTCGAACCGCGCCGCGCGCGGTGCTGATATCATCTTATGATTATACTACTCTTTTTCAAACGTTTTTGCTAGTAAACGAATTGCGCCGCGTTAAGCCGGATTTACCTGAACAACTCATGTATCTCTCTGGCGTAATTAACCGCGATCTTATGCCGTAAGGGTTCCATTTTTGCGGATATCTCCACGCCGGGTTCAAAAGGTTTGGGCAGCAGGCGGAATTTGTGTATGCGCTCGAAGGTCTTGAAGCCGGTCCGGTAGCTTACCAGATCCGCCGCGTCGTGGGCGATGATTTCGATGATTTCCGGCTGCTGGAGGAGGAGCTCATAATCCACAATAGGAATGTTGTTCTCCTCCGCAAAGGCCATGATCGCCTCCTGGACCGGGACGATGAGGGCGGCCAGGTACTTCTGATCCTGGCCCAGGACCACGCACTGGGAAACCCTGGGGCTTTCTTTGAGCTTGTTCTCGATAGGCACAGGCTCCACATTTTCGCCGCCTCTGAGTACGATGGTGTCCTTAGCCCTGCCGGTAAGGCGGAGTTCCTGGTCCCTGGTAGCCATGGCGATATCCCCGGTATTGAGCCAGCCGTCCCCGGAAAGCACCGCTGCGGTTAGCTCCGGTTTTTTGTAGTAGCCCTTCATCACCTGCGCGCCCCGGACGTAGAGTATGCCGCTGCGCCCCGGGGGCAGGACCGCGCCGTCCGGACCGAGGATTTTGAATTCCAGCTCCTCTGTAAGGAGCCGGCCTATGGTGCCCCTACGGTTCTTCCGGTACTGCCGGGCGCTTACAATAGGGGCAGTCTCCGTAAGGCCGTAACCTTCCTGGAGGCGTATACCCAGGGCGTTAAAAAAATGATCCACCTTAGCCGGAAGGGCGCCGCCGCCGGAAAGGCCCGCCTTTAGGCGTCCTCCCAGCCTGCGTTTGAGGCGCCGGAACACGATGAGCCATGCCAGGCCCCGGAGCGGCATAAGGAGCAGCCAGGGGAAGAACCCCATAACCGCATCTGCCGCCCTGAGGCGTCCGTGGAAATTGGGAAGAAGGCCGAAACAGAGATCCCTAAAGTACGTGTACATAAGACCGAAAGAAACAAAAAAGTTAAAGAAGAATTTTTGAAATTTCCCCATCTGTTTGACGCTGCGGAAGATCCCGTCCATGACGGCTTCCCAGACCCTGGGGACCGAAACTATCCAGTGCGGCCGTATAGCCGTGAAATCCGCCATAAGCACCGACGAAACCGGTTTTGAATAGGCAAGGCCGTTTTTGTGGTACAGGATGATGTATTCTATGGCCCGTTCAAACACATGCCAGACCGGCAGCACTGAAAGCCAAATCTCCCCTGGCCGGGTATCAAACACCGTGTGGAAAGGCGGCAGCTGGCACAGAAAATTCCTGTGAGTCAGCATAACCCCCTTGGGTTCCCCGGTAGTCCCTGAAGTGAAAATCACCGTCGCCAGGTCGTCCCAGCGGCCTTTGTCTATCTCGGCGTCCACCTCTTCAGGCTTGGCCTCCCGGCGGTTTTTCCCCCTGTTCAGGAGATCCCTGTAGGAGTACACAGCCACTCCTTTTTCCTTCCCTGCATCCAGGACATCATCCCCGGAAGTCTCAAAGGTGATGATAATCGCCAGGTCCTTTAAGGCTTCTTTGCAGGAAAGGATTTTAAGAGCCTGTTTCCGGTTTTCGGCGAATGTCACGGCGCAGCCCGTAAAAGAGAGGATATAACTCAGTTCCTGGACCATCGAATCGCAGCCCCTGGGTACGTCTGCGGCGCCAATGGCCAGGATGCCGAAATCCGCCGCCAGCCATTCCTGGCGGTTGTCCGAAATAAGACCCACCAGGTCCCCGCGTTTTACCCCCAAGTCCAGGAGCCCGGCGGCTGCCCAGCGGCTCTCGTCGTAGAGTTGATGATAGGTCTTTGTAGTGAACCACCCTGCGGGGTCCTTGGAGTACTGGACCACAATTTCCGGGGCTTCCTTCACCCGGGAACGAAGCATCAGCGGCAGGGTTTGTTCTTTTGTTTCTTTAACTTGTTCCATATTATGTTAAAAAGTATGTCTTTTTTCTTTAGGTTGTCAATATGACATAATACAAGATAATGTCATAATAGACGGATATATCAGGATTCCAAAAGGGCAAAAAAAAACCTCCCGGGAAAAGGAGGTGAGGAAACCCGGGAGGCAAGCTGATAAGTGCGGGGAAGTTAAACCCAAAATGCTGTAAAACAAAGTCAGACGATGAACAAAATCCAGTAAAACACGGTCTGACAACCGCATCATCAGTCTACCTAAAAGATAGCCAATAAAAGGACGAAGGTCAAGCATTTTTGACAGGAATATTACCCTTTTTGTAATATTCTTGGTAGTTGCTTTTACAAATGAAAGCGCTTTATGTTTCATACTGAAAGATCCGTCCCCGGAGCGTTTTGCGCCTGCAGGCCGCTTGACCTTTTCCGTAAAATTTGCCATTGTATTTTAAAGGCTTTGATGGAGACGAGTATGCGTGAGCACCGTTTTGGCGGGACCTGTTGTCCTGTCTCAGAGAGGTTGCGCCATAGGCTGAAAGCGCGGTCATTCAGGAAACGCAGAAAACCACTCCTTCAGGGGATTCCCCGGGCCGCCTGAGGAACAAAGAAGAACCAAACGAGGCTGTTCCAAAACTTCAGTTTTTGGAACAAGCTCAAACTTCTTTCATTATTTAAGGCCGTGAATCCGCGTAAAGGATGATGAGAGCGCCCCTTGTCACAGGGAGGCGAAGCGGGGTGGTACCGCGGGCTTGTTACAGTCCGTCCCTGCTCATAAAGCACGAGTTGTCTTACAACTCCCGGAGGTACCAAATGTCCGATACTGTCAAAAAATCAGAAAAACCCGACCCAGGCGATAAGCTTGCAATTATCCGCCATTCAGTAAGCCATATTATGGCTCAGGCGGTGACGAAGCTCTTCCCTGGAACCAAAGTAGCCATAGGGCCTAAAATCGAAAACGGCTTTTACTACGACTTTCAGTTCCCTGCTGAAGACGGAAAGGCCCCTGTTACTGCCGAAGATCTTCCCAGAATCGAAGAAGAGATGAAAAAAATCATCGACAGCCGGGAAGACTTTGTACGCCTGGAAGTAAGCCGCGAAGAAGCCCTGAAGCGCTTCGCCGCCGAACCTTTCAAGATCGAGCTTATCAACGAATTGCCCCCGGATGCTCCTATCACTATCTACGAAAATTGTAGTGCGGACGCTTCGGACCCGAAGGGCCGGCAAGTCCTGTGGGCCGATCTCTGCCGGGGGCCCCATGTGCAAAACACCAGGGAGATTAACTCCGCGGCCTTTAAGCTCATGAACATAGCCGGCGCTTACTGGCGGGGAGACGAAACCAGGCCCATGCTTACCCGCATTTACGGCACAGCCTGGGAGACGCCCAAAGACCTCAAGGCTTATCTCGCCTTTCTTGAGGAGGTTGAAAAGCGGGATCACCGCCGGGTGGGAAAAGAACTGGATCTCTACTCTATCCACGAGGAAGCCGGTGCTGGGCTCATCTACTGGCACCCCAACGGAGGCCGCATGCGGG
>JAITEW010000294.1 GCA_031281855.1 Treponema sp. | reverse complement strand
GCCTCTTTTTCTTTCGCGCTTGACTGGTTCCACTGGCTGTAATACCTGTGGCTGGGATGCACCTTGCCCAGAACCTCCATAGTAAGGAAGAAAACCAGTTCAAAAGTAGGTACATGCCCCTCGATTTTTTCCCGTTTAAGGGCTTTGATAAACCGTTCCCGTTCGGTCACAACGAACCTCCGAAACTCTAGCTGGGATTATTATAGCATCCTTTTACTTGCTGTGATAGATCGCTAAACAAACCCCTTAAATTCCCGTCCGGTAGTTTCCCCGGTCCCTTTCATGTATACTATATAATATGAAAATAATGGTTATCGGCTCAGGGGGCCGTGAACACGCTATGGTCTGGAAGCTGGCGCAGTCTCAATTGGTGGAAAAGGTCTGGGCCGCTCCGGGAAACGGCGGGACCGCAGGGGAAGAAAAAGCCGGGAATGTCGGGCTTGAGGCGGACCCGGTAACGGAAGAAGGACAGAGGGCCCTGCTGGAATTCGCAAAAGAGGAAAAAATTGATCTTGCCGTAGTAGGGCCCGAGGCTCCTTTGGCAGCGGGTATTGTGGACAGCTTCAGAGCCGCAGGGCTTGCGATTGCAGGGCCTGACAAAAAAGCGGCCCGCCTTGAGGCAAGCAAAGTTTACTCAAAATCGTTTATGGAAAAATACGGCGTAAGGACCGCCGGGAGCAGGAGTTTTACGGACCCCGCCAAGGCCCTGGCGTACGCTGAAGAACACTTTGGAAAAAAACTCCGAAGGGCTGAGGGTAAAGCGCCTTCTCCCGGCGAGGCCCCGAAAGCGCCGCCTCTGGTCGTCAAGGCCGACGGGCTTGCGGCGGGCAAAGGGGTGGTTATCGCCGCTGATTTTTCGGAAGCGAAGGAATGCATCTCTTCTTTTATGAAAAGAAAAGCCCTGGGCGAAGCGGGCAAAAGCGTGGTTCTTGAGGAATTCCTGGAAGGCAGAGAAGTGTCGGTGCTTGCGGCGGTAAGCGCGGTTCCCGGCAAAAAGGCGGTCATCAAACCGTTCATTGCAGCAAGGGATCACAAGAGCCGGTTTGAGGGAGCACAGGGGCCTAATACCGGGGGCATGGGGGCCGTCGCTCCTGTGCCGGATTTCGGCCCTGAGGCGCAGAAAGATTTCAATGCCGCCATACTGGCCCCTACGCTCAAAGGCATAATAGCGGAAAAGATGGACTACCGGGGATTTATTTTCTTCGGCCTTATGGTACAGGATAACCGCTGTTTCCTTCTTGAATACAATGTACGTTTAGGAGATCCTGAAACACAGGCGGTGCTGCCCCTTATGGACTGTGACTTTGCGGATCTCTGCAAGGCGGTTGTCGAGGGAGACCTTGCGGAGTTCAACCTTAAATGGAAAAACGAATATGCCTGCGCCCCTGTTGCGGTAGCGGAAGGTTACCCCGGTTCATACCGGAAAGGAGATCCTATAGCCGTTAATCCCGCAGGCATCGCCGGAAACGGGGCGAAAATTTTCGCCTCAGGCGCAAGGCGCGGAGAAGGCGGCCCTCTGGGTTCGGGAATGCGGACGAACGGAGGCAGGGTCCTTGCGGTATCCGCCCTCGGCGCAACGCCGGAAGAAGCCCGGAAAAAAGCCTACGAGGCTTTACGGTTCGTGAGCTTTGAAGGAATGAGCTACCGGAAAGATATCGGCCTCCCGGCGGACCGTACAGGCAGCGGCAATGGATAACGGAGAACCTTTTTTATGGCCTTTGCTGCTCCAGATTTTTCTTATTTTTATCAACGCGATCTTCGCATGCGCCGAAATCGCCCTTATCTCGCTTAACGAAAACAAACTCGAAAAACTTTCGTCGTCAGGGAACAAAAAAGCAAAACGCCTTCTGGCGCTCACAAGGGAGCCTGCGAAATTCCTCGCTACTATCCAGGTAGGGATAACCCTTGCGGGCTTTATGGGAAGCGCCTTTGCTGCGGATAACTTCTCTGAAATCGTTACCGGGGCCCTCATTAATGCAGGGGTTACGATTCCGCCAAAAACCCTGGACCATATTTCTGTAGTAGCCATCACCCTTATCCTTTCCTTTTTTACCCTGGTGCTGGGAGAACTGGTACCCAAACGGGTAGCTATGAAAAAAGCCGACGCCCTGGCCTTTGCTATGTCGTCGTTTATTCTTTTCATTTCAAAGGTTTTTGCCCCTGTGGTCTGGCTGCTTACAAAATCCACTAACGGCCTTCTCCGCCTTGTGGGCATCAATCCCGATGCTGAAGACTCAGAAGTTACAGAGGAAGAAATCCGCCTTATGATCGACATGGGGAACGCCCATGGAATCATCAAAACAGGAGAAAAAGAAATAATCCATAATGTCTTTGAGTTCGACGACAAAACCGCCGGAGAGGTCATGACCCACCGCAGGGACGTTATCCTCCTGCGCCTCGAAGACAGCGACGGCGAATGGGAACGTGCGATTATCGAAAACCGCCACAGTTATTACCCGGTATGCGGCAAAAGTTCCGACGATATAAGCGGCATCCTGAACTCCAGGAATTACCTCTGCTTAAAAGAACGGAGCAGGGAGAACGTAACGGCCAATGCGATACAGCCCGCCCAGTTTGTGCCTCTTTCGGTCAAGACCAACGTGCTTTTCCGGAAAATGAAAAAGATACGGAATCACTTCGCTGTGGTTCTGGACGAACACGGAAGTATGATGGGCATTGTTACGATGAACGATCTTCTCGAGGAGCTCGTAGGTGATCTTGAGGATGACAGCACCGTGCCGCCTGACCGGCCTCTTATCGAAAAAACCGGTTCAGGCTGGTACATAAACGGCGCCGTCCCGCTGGACCGGGCGGCCAGGGAGCTGGAAACAGAACTGCCAGTGGACAAATACGAAACCTTCGCGGGTTTCGTATTCAGCCTTTTGGGACAGGTCCCCGAAGACGGCAGCAGGCCGGAACTGGAAGCGTACGGCCTTAAAATAAAGGTTCTCGATGTCGCGGAACACCGGCTGGAACGCGCTCTGGTCAGTATCGAGAAAAAAGAGGATGCCGGTAATTGAGCTGCACTAGGGGGCTGTTCTCATCCGCGAAAAAACAACGGCCTTGACTGCCAGGAGAAGGATGAGGAATATCCGCAGATGTAACGAACTGGTGAGGATAATGACCGGTATGATGAGGGCGCAGGCAA
>JAITEW010000291.1 GCA_031281855.1 Treponema sp. | reverse complement strand
TTCCGCCTCTTATCGCGATTTCTTCGGTTTACGGCATGCCCTACGCCCTGGGCGGCGCGGTTGTTGCGGGCCTTTTCTACTGCATCGTAGGGATTATCATTAAATTCGCCGGAACAGGATGGCTGGACAAGGCCCTTCCGCCGGTGGTTATCGGATCGGTTATCGTGGTTATAGGCCTTAATCTGGCGCCTACGGCCATGAGCATGGCTATGAATGACGCCAACGGCAGCTACAGCCTGGTGATGTTTTCTATCGCCGCGGTTACCCTGGGCGTTACTATAGTGGTAAACATCCTATTGAAGGGGTTTTTCAGCACCATACCCATCCTTATAGGCCTTGTGGCGGGTTACCTCTTTACCCTGATTATGGGCTTTTTCTTTCCCGCTTACGCTATCATCAATTTCCAGATCGTCAAAGACGCCCCATGGGTCGGGCTTCCCAGATTCCAGGTTCCCAGCTTCAGTTTTGTCCCTATACTTACCTTTGTCATTGTCTCTCTGGCCACAATCTGCGAGCACCTTGGGGATACGCTGGTTACCTCTAAAGTAGTGGGTCAGGATTTCTACAAAAATCCCGGCCTCCACCGCACCCTTGCGGGAGACGGGCTTGCCACTGCCTGGGCGGCTTTTTGGGGCGGCCCTCCTAATACCACTTATGGTGAAAATATCGGCGTCATGGCGATTACCAAAGTTTACTCGGTGTGGGTTATTGGCGGCGCGGCGGTCATAGCGGTACTCCTTTCGTTTTTCCGGAAATTCGGCGCCCTTATACAAACCATCCCCAACCCGGTCCTGGGAGGCATATCCATGCTGCTCTTCGGGATCATCGCCTCTTCGGGCCTTAGAACCATTGTGGAAAGCGGCGTGGATTATAAGGATAAACGAAACCTCACTATCTCGTCGGTCATTTTTGTCATCGGCATCGGCGGCGGACGGCTGGCCTTCGCCATCACCGAGAACGTTGAATTCCAGCTTACAGGGGTCGCTTTGGCCACAGTAGTCGGAATTATCCTCAACCTCGTTTTCCCTTACAGCAAAGAAGAACCGAAGGCGAAAAAGTAGGCTCTGCAATCCCGCCAGCCAAGCCCGGAGGAGACCTCCCGGGCATGCTAGACGGTCGTCGCCTTCTTTTACGGACGCATTGGCGTCGCCTTTATTGGTATGACGCCGTGCGCCTGCCCGGGCGCTCCCCTCCGGGCTTGGCTGGCGCTTTATGGTGAAGAGGCTTTTGTCCGGCTGATTCAACCTTGTTGAAATTATACGCGGGGCCTATCCTCTTGTCAGCTTCTTCATCCAGTTCCAGCGGTGAACCTTGACCGCCGCTACTGAGCATTTGAAAATCTGATCGCTTTTAAGGCAGGCGAAGGTTACTACAGGGGGGAAATGGAACACGAAGGCCGAAAGCAGGGCCGAAGGGATGACTACCACCCATACCCAGAAGAGATCGTTTAACAGGACAAAGCTGGTGGCGCCGCCTGCCCGGACTATGCCGGTGAGCACCGACATCTGGTAGGAAGTGCCTACAATCATGACCGAGAAGACCGTGAGGAACTGAACGGCGTACTGGTAGGCCTGAGGCGAAATAGCCTTGAAACCCAAGGCCAGAATCGGGCCTTTAAGCAGGAAGATCGCGATGCCCGTAAGGACGCCGAAGCAGACAAAGATCACCTGGAGGGTTCGTGAATAGGCCTTTACTTTCTCCACATCCCCTGAACCTACGGTTCTTCCGATGATAACCCCCGAAGCGCCGGCTATGGCGTAGACTATCACGCTCAGCAGCTGCTGGAGGTTGGCGGCGATGGTATTGGCTGCCAGAACCTCGGAGCCCAGACGGCCCAGGATGGCTACCTGGACGGTTCCGGCTATGCCCCAGGTTATGTCTCCCAGGATCACCGGGAAACCGTATCTGAAAAAATCCGCCAGGAGCAGCTTATCCCAGAGTTTAAGATCCCCGATACGGAATTCAAGGTTTTTGTCCTTAAACCGAACATAGAAAAACGAAACAGCGAACTCGCCGGCCCTGGCGATAAGGGTAGCGATAGCCGCCCCCCTGACCCCCAGAGCCGGGAATCCGAAATGGCCGAATATCAATATCCAGTTGAGAAACACATTGACGCAGAACCCCGTGAGGGAACTGAAAAAACCTATCCGGGTGTTCTGAACGCAGCGCATAGCTGCCAGGAACATATTATTGCAGCAGAAAAAGACATAGGAAAAACAAACGATACCGATGTATTTCATCCCTTCGGAAATGACGGCCTGATCGTCCGTAAAGAGCCCCAGTATGTTCCGGGGGAAAACGGATACCAGTACGGTAAGGAGCGCTCCAACGACGAAGGCGACTTTGATAGTAATGGTTACGATGATTTTTGCGTTTTTGGCGTCATTCTTGCCGAAGTACTGGGCCGCCAGGACCACCATAGCGGCGCTGAGGCCCGCGCAGAGCATGTGTAGTATCCACTGGACCTGGTTGGACAGAAACACCCCGGACAGGGCCAGGTCCCCCAGGGACCCGACCATGAAATTATCCGCAAGGCCGATGCCGAAGGTGATAAGATTCTGGAGCGCCAGGGGCAGGGCGATTTTTGCCAGGGTGCTGTAAAACGAAGCTTCTTTAACCATACTACACCTGCTTTTTTGCTTTTTACCCCCCCGGGGACTTTACGTTTTTACCGCTCCCATTGTTCGGGGTATAGAATTACCCGCGCTGAGCCTCCTTTAAGAAGCCG
>JAITEW010000226.1 GCA_031281855.1 Treponema sp. | reverse complement strand
CCCCCTGGTGTCTTTCGGTTCCCCGGAATTGCCCGGTAACCATCAGGGCAGGCAGCGGCGGCGCGGAGTTTTACCGCTGCGCTACAGAAAACAGCCGTTCTTTTGAGCCCAAACTTTTTACCCCTTTGGAATGCCGCAGCGAGTTCCGGGGAGAAGGCACCATGAGGGAAACGTCCACCCGTATTGTGCGGACTATTTTCGATTACACTAACCGCCCTGAGTCCAATCTGGTTATCGGCGAGGTCATCGGGGTTCCGGGCAAGTGGTCGAGTTATCCGCCGCACCACCATCCCCAGCCGGAGATCTACCACTACCGTTTCCTGCCTTCCCAGGGCTTCGGCCTTACTGCTATCGGGAATACACCTTACATCATCAGGGATAAGGACACCATCCTCATCCGGGACGGCGAGGACCATCCCCAGGTTACGGCGCCGGGGTACGCTATGTGGTACCTCTGGGTAATCCGCCACCTTGAGGGCCTGCCCTACGGCCCGCAGTACGAAGCTGAAGAACACGCATGGGTCAAAGGGCCTGAAGACAGGATCTGGCAGCCCCGCTAAAGAAGAGCCTGGCTAAAACCAACCGGGTTTTGGAACAGGCTCAAAGGAGAATAACAATGGGAAATACTATACGCCTTACTATGGCCCAGGCCCTGCTGAGGTTCCTGGACAATCAGTACATCGAAGTTGACTCTCAGGAGATCAAATTTGTTGAAGGGGTATTCGGCATCTTCGGCCACGGGGTAGTGGTGGGCCTCGGGGAAGCCCTGGCATCCAAGGAAAACAAACTGCCTTTCTACCAGGCCAAGAACGAGCAGGGAGCAGGCCACGCCGCTATGGGCTTCGCCAAACAGCATAACCGCCGCAAGATCATGGCGGTCTGTTCGTCCATCGGCCCAGGGGCTCTTAACATGGTTACCGCAGCGGGGACCGCCACGGTGAACCGCGTCCCGGTACTCTTCCTGCCTTCGGACAGCTTCGCATGCAGGCAGCCGGACCCGGTGCTCCAGCAGGTGGAGATTCCCTGGAACTTCACCATTACCGCCAACGACGCCTTTAAGGCAGTGAGCAAATACTGGGACCGCGTGAACCGCCCGGAACAGCTCATGACCGCTATGATCAACGCCTTCAGGGTCCTTACCGATCCTGCCGAAACCGGGGCGGTAACAGTGGCCCTTCCCCAGGACGTGCAGGGCGAAGCCTGGGATTACCCGGAAGAATTCCTCGCCAAACGGGTGCACCATCTGGAACGCCGCGCTCCGGCTAAAGGCCAGATCGACCGCGCGGCGGCGCTGATCAAAGCGGCGAAGAAGCCGCTGGTCATCTGCGGCGGCGGGGTGCGCTATTCGGAAGCGGGGAAGGAGCTTGAAACGTTCTGCAAAAAATGCCATATCCCTTTTGGCGAAACCCAGGCAGGGAAGGGGACGGTGCTCTGGGACAACCCTTACAATCTTTCGGGTATCGGCGTTACCGGGAGCCTTGGGGCGAACAAGCTTGCCAAAGAGGCGGATCTCATTATCGCCGCGGGAACCAGGCTGGGGGATTTCACCACCTGCTCCAAATGGCTTTTTCAGAACCCTGGCGCCAAATTTCTGGGCATCAATATCGCCCCTTTTGACGCGTACAAGATGAACGCCGAACCCGTCATCGCCGACGTTAAGCTCACCCTTAAAGCCCTTACCAAGGCGCTGGGACCTTACAAATCCAAATGGGGTTCCAAAATAGAGGCTGCCCGCAAAGAATGGAAAGCCGAAGTGGACCGGCTTTACGCAGAGGACATCCCTCCCGGGGACGACGGCCTTCCCCTTTTGTCCCAGGTCCGGGTTCTTGGGGAACTCAACGAACGGCTCCTCCCTAAAGACGCCGTAGTGGTTTCCGGTTCAGGCTCTGTTCCGTCTGATATGCAGCGGGTATGGCGTACCCGGAAGGCCGGCTCATACCACATGGAGTACGGTTTTTCCTGTATGGGCTACGAAGTGGCCGCGGCGTTAGGGGTGAAAATCGGCTTCCCGGAAAAAACCGTTGCGGTCATCATCGGCGACGGCGCTTATACCATGCTCCACACGGAACTGCTTACAGCGGTACAGGAAGGGAAAAAGATCATCATTTTTGTTCTGGATAACTCGGGCTTTCACTGTATTGACAACCTGCAAAACAGCCAGGGAATCAAACACTTCGGCAACGAGTGGAAAACCAGGAACCCTAAATCGGGCCTCCTTGAAGGCGCGCCTGTCAAAGTGGATTACGCCAAAAACGCCGAAAGCTGGGGCGCTTTGGGGCTCAGGGCCCGGAGCCCCGCGGAACTTGCCAGGGCGGTAAAAAAAGCCCTTAAGGCCGAAAGGCCGGTCCTTATCGACATTAAAGTAGGGCCCAAAACCATGAGTTCCGGTTACGAAAGCTGGTGGCGCGTCGGGACCGCCCAGGTATCCTCAAATCCCGCGGTGGTAAAGGCCGCAAAGGCCATGGCGGAAGAAGCGGCTAAGACCAGGAAATTCTAGCAACGGAGGAACTATGAAAGAGAAAGCAATCAGGCTGGCAATAGCCCCTATAGGCTGGACCAACGACGACCTTCCGGAACTGGGAGGCGAAATTCCCTTTGAGCAGTGCGTCAGTGAAATGGCCCTGGCAGGCTACGAGGGGAGCGAGGTAGGGAACAAGTACCCGAAGGATCCAAAAACACTCAACAGGGCCCTGGGCCTCCGGGGCCTTACCATCTGCAACGCCTGGTTCAGTTCTTTTTTGACAACCAGGCCTTACAAGGAAGTTGAAGCTGCTTTTATCAAACACCGGGATTTTCTGTACGCCTCAGGGGCGCGGGTCATAGGCGCTTCCGAACAGGGCCGTTCCATCCAGGGCCAGGACAAACCCGTATTCGACGCCAAGCCGGTTTTCACC
>JAITEW010000256.1 GCA_031281855.1 Treponema sp. | reverse complement strand
TTCCGCCTTCCATTTCAAAGGTTCCGCTGTTGACGATATACACTGGGGTGATGGTACTGCCGCTGATTTCGGCGCTGCCTGACATGGTAGAGGTTCCGCCATCGACTGTTACCACGCCGCCATCAGTGGAGATGTTTTCACTGATGGTTCCGCCCGTCATGGTGAAGGTTCCACTGCTGCCGACATTCACCCCGCCGCCGCCGTAGTTGCCGATGGCGTTTATGCTTGTATTGCCGCTGATGGTACCGCCTTCCATAGTGAAGGTTCCACTATAGACATATACCCCGCCGCCGCCGTTGTAGCTTTCGTTCCCGCTGATGGTCCCGCCCGACATGGTGAATACTCCGCTGTTGTGGACCTCCACCCCGCCGCCGCCGATAAGTGGGATACCGTGGTAGTAGGCATTGTCGCTGATGGTCCCGTTCACCAGCTCCACCGTACCGCCATCGACATACACTACCCTGTCGCGATTGTTCGCCTTGCCCTTCATGGTGGGGCCGTCGATAATGAGGGTCTGGTTGCTGCCCGTGCGGAAGATACTGCCGTCACTTGTAAGGGCAAGGGTCCCGTTCCCGGTAAGGCGCACTGTTTTGTACTCGCCGCTAATACTGGACGCGGTTACGCCCGGCACGGATACCGTGCCCTGTATGACCAAGGTATACTCCTTGGGGTCTGTAATGGTTCCGGCACTGTCACGGGAAATTTGAGTCCGGGCGTTGTTCCATTCCGTAGTATTGGTAATGATAAAAGGCGTACCGGGCGTGGGAATTTCTACAGCTTCCCACTGGGCGTAGACAGTTATGTCGGCGCTTACCGTAGTTGACGCAGTAAAGGCGCTTCCCAAACCGTCGGCCTTGGTGTTCCAGCCTATAAAGGTATAGTTACTCCGGGTGGGCTGTGTGGGCAGGCTGCCGACTGTTGCCGCAGGGGCGGTAACGTTCTTTGCCGCCGGGTTCGCTTCCGTATCCCCGCCGTTTTTGTGGAAGGTTACAGTATAGTAGGTTACGCTCCCCTGCTCCCACCGGGCGTAGACGGTTATGTCGGCGCTTACCGTGGTTGACATGCTAAAGGCGCTTCCTGAACCATCGGCCTTGGTGTTCCAGCCCATAAAGGTGTAACCGCTCCGGGTGGGCTGTGCAGGCAGGCTGCCGACTGTTGTCGCCGGAGCAGTAACGGTTTTTGTTCCCGGAACCGCCTCAGTATCCCCGCCATTCTTATTGAAGGTTACGGTGTAGGAAGAAGAAGGGTTCTGCCCCGGCGTTGTGGGACCTTCGCAGGCCGTAAAAGCGAGAAAAAGGACAATAAAGAAGGGTAAAAGTAGATTCAGCCTAGTGCTGTAACGGAGAACGGAGAACGGAGAACGGAGAACGGAGAACGGAGAACGGAGAACGGAGAACGGAGAACGGAGAACGGAGAACGGAGAACGGAGAACCAGTTTTAAGTTTATCACAAATAAGACGGTTCTGGCAACTAAGGTCTTGCGTCATGGTTTGGCTCCTTTATTCAAAAATATAAATGTATTGTATCCCTCTAGCGCCGCAGTGGCAAGAACACGGAATGCGCTATCCCACTTCCTATCATACCTGTGATACAATAAGGCCATGAAAGACATAAACGGAAAACTGGTGCTCGTTACCGGCGGGGCCAGCGGCATAGGACGGCTCATGTGTTTGGGCTTTGCCGAAAAGAAGGCCCGGGTTGTCGCCTGGGATCTCAACGCGGAGGCTCTTAAAAGCCTGGAAGACGAGGGCCGGGAAAAGGGGCTTTTTATCCGGTGTATGCCCTGCGATGTCGCGGACAGGGAAACGGTCTACCGCCAGGCCGAAAAGCTCAAGGCCGAATTCGGCCCTGTGGATGTTCTGGTGAACAACGCGGGAATTGTTTCGGGCCTGGTTTTTCTGGAAACCCCGGACGAGAAGATCAGGAGAACCATAGATGTAAACGTGCTTTCTCTTTTCTGGACCTGCAAGGCTTTTCTGCCTTCCATGGTAGAGCGGAACAGCGGCCACGTGGTTACTATCTCGTCCGCCGCGGGGCTTATCGGGGTCAAGGGGCTGGCCGATTACAGCGCCAGCAAATTCGCGGCTTTCGGTTTTGACGAGTCCCTGCGCATGGAGCTCAAACGCCGCAAAAGCAAGGTCCGCACCACTGTGGTCTGCCCCTTCTTTATCGACACCGGGATGTTCCTGGGAGTAAAGACTAGGGTTCCCTTTCTCCTTCCTATACTGAAAAGCGGCTACGCGGCGCGCCGGATCATCGGGGCGGTGCTGAAAAACAAACAGCGCCTTATTATGCCCCGGTTTGTGCACGCGGTCTTTTTCCTCAGATTCCTCCCGGTCTGGGCTCTGGACCTGGTGGCGGATTTCTTCGGAATCAGCCGCGCTATGGACGAGTTCGTGGGCCGCCCATGAATGCCGCCGATATTCCTGCTGTAATCGAAAAATCCCGGAAGGCCCAGGAGCTTTGGGCGGAGCTTCCCTATAAAGAACGGGCCCGGCGTCTGAAAAAAGCGGCGAAGCTTCTGGCGGCGCGGCGGGACGAAATCACCGAAACTATACACCGGGAAAACGGCAAACTTTCTATTGACGCTTTGAGCGCAGAGGTCCTGCCGGCGATTATGGCTTTTTCCTACTATACTAAACAGGGGCGCCGCTTTCTTGATTCCCGGAAAATACGGGGAGGGAACCTCCTCATGTTCTTCAAGCGGAGCCGTCTTGTCTTTGGGCCCTGGGGGGTGGTGGGGATCATCTCCCCCTGGAACTACCCCTTTGCTATTCCTTTTTCCGAAGTTGTCATGGCCCTCCTGGCGGGGAACGGGGTTATCCTCAAGGCGGCGTCCAATACCCCGGAAGCGGGCCGGGGGGTGGCTGCTGTTTTCGCCGCGGCGGATCTGCCTGACGGGCTCTTTGCCCATGTGGAACTGCCGGGAAAGGAAGCGGGGCCGGCTTTTATCGACGCCGGGGTGGATAAGCTTTTTTTCACCGGTTCCACTGCGGTAGGCCGGGAACTTATGGCCCTCGCTGCTCCGCGGCTTCTTCCGCTGGTGCTGGAACTAGGCGGGGCTGACGCGGCGCTGGTCAGGAAGGACGCGGATCTGGACCGGGCGGTTTCGGGCATTGTCTGGGCCGCCTACTCCAACGGCGGCCAATCCTGCGGCGGGGTTCAGCGCGTCCTGGTGCACCGGGACGTGTACGAGCCTTTCCTCGAAAAAATCTGCGCTGCTGTCAAAAAGCTCCGTCCCGGCAGCGGCCCGGACTGCGACTTGGGGCCCCTCATCTCTATCAGGCAGAAACAGGAAGTGAGGAAACAGGTTGAAGCCTGCCTCGCCGGAGGAGCGCGTATCGCCGCCCAGAGTCCCGGCAGCATGGAGGACGAAAGCCCCTTTGCCCCTGCGCTTGTGCTCACCGGCGTTACGCCGCAAATGCCGGTTATGGCGGCCGAAATCTTCGGCCCTGTACTCGCGGTGGTCCCTGCGGCTGACGACCAGGAGGCCCTGAAAATCGCCAACAGTTCCCCATACGGCCTCACCGCCTCGGTGTGGTCCGGGAACCATAAACAGGCCAGGGCCTTGGCTGCCAGGATCAACGCCGGGGCAGTGATGATCAACGACCACCTCATGTCCCACGGCCTTGCCGAAACCCCCTGGGGCGGCTTCGGCGATTCCGGCCTTGGAAGGACCCACGGCGAGGCTGGTTTCAGGGAGATGCTGAAAACGAAAGTGATTATCGACGACATACTCCCAGGGGCGAAGCGGAATCTCTGGTGGCAGCCTTATTCCGAAAAACTCTATAAGGGCATACAAGCCATTGCGAGCCTCGCCGGCGGCCCCGGCCTGGGCGACAGGCTCGGCGCCATACCCGCGGTGATCAGGGTGTTCCTCAGAAGCTGGGGGAAGGGGTAGTCACAGGGAAAATGATCATTGTACTATGAAAACATACAATGGTACTAATTCGGCTTCACAAGCATAATCGTAAACCATAATTTTATATCAAAGGAGTTTGTATGGGTATTTTGAATCTACTGTTCATTGTGGTGATAGTGATCCTCTTCGCTGTCGTGGGCACAGCTATGGGCCGTGCGCGCCTGCAAAAAATGGGGGCTTCCAATAAGATCTTTCTGGAAAAATACCCCGATGCCGCTAAAGTGTACCCCTATTCGCGGGCCTCAATTACCTCAGAGGCGGTGCAGGTACATTCCGTTGACGGGGGACTTCCTGAATTTTTTTACGAAGC
>JAITEW010000209.1 GCA_031281855.1 Treponema sp. | reverse complement strand
CCTACGAGATCCTCCGGCAGGGGACGCCGAAAGTCCGGGCTGCGGAGATCCTGGTGAAAAAATTTCCCGATCTGGTTATTATGTGGTAAGCTCGCTGCCTTGGCCGCGGACAAAAGAATTTATAACGAAGGGAGAACACTATGCTTGTTGACAATTTTTACGATTACTGTAGGAAACTTCTGGACGATATCCAGAAGGACGAGGGAGCCAATCTGGAAAAGGCTGCAGAGATGATCGCCGTGACCGTGGCCGGGGGACACAATTTCTTTATCCACGACCGGGGTCACTGCATCGGTGGGGAACTCCTTGCCCGTGCCGGGGGCGCCGTCTTTGTACGCCGCCTGGATATTGTCATTCCAGATCCCAGCCTCCTGGCCCCCCACACTGGTTCCCGAAAACTATCCCGGGAAAAGCTTTCCGGGGACGCCTTGGTGCAGCGGAAGCGGAAATTCGAGGCCGAGTATGTTGATTACCTTTTGGACATCAACGGCCTTGCCGCAGGCGACGTTCTCTTCCTCAATTCCAATTCCGGTTTTGGTTTCGCTGCCACCAACGTGGCCGCTGCCGCCAAGCGGAAGGGCCTTAAACTTATTATCATGTCCTCCAAACAGACCTCCATGTCCGTGACGCCCGAAGGGGGCGACAAGCGGCTTGCCGAATACGCGGACATTCTTTTTGACAACCACGCCCCTTATGGGGATGCGGTATTTGATATTGGCCTTGAAGAGAAAGTGTGGCCCGCATCGGGCATGGGCGCCGCCTTTATCGCCTGGCCCCTTATTTTAAGGACCATCGAAAAACTCCGGGAACGGGGCGTTGACCCCTCAATTTTCCGTAGCGCCAACATCCCCGGCGGCCCGGATCAAAACACGGCGGTAGCAAAACACTACGAGGACTTTGGGTACTAGGCTATGGGCGAGATTGAAAGTTACCTGGAACGTGTACGGGCCATTCTCAGGGAGGCGGAAAAGACCCAGGGGGCGGTTATGGAAAAGGCTGCCCAGGTCCTGGCGGCGGCGATAGTGGAGAAGCACTCCATCTGGACCTTTGGCACAGGCCACGCGGGGATCCTCGCCATGGAGCTTTACT
This sequence comes from Treponema sp., assembly GCA_031281855.1. Lineage (GTDB taxonomy): Bacteria > Spirochaetota > Spirochaetia > Treponematales > Breznakiellaceae > JAITEW01. The sequence goes on along the minus strand of JAITEW010000209.1, from coordinate 3,839 downwards.
ACCGGACAGGGGGGCTGGCGGTGATCAACTACTTGCCCGCCCCGGGCCTGGTCATGGATGTGATGCCGCCGACCCTTACCACCAGCATGGAGCGTCTTTCCGGCTATGGAAGAGCTCTTATCGCTGCCCACCCGGTCAAAGCAGGGGATGTGATGATACTCCACAGCGTATCCGGGAGGAACGCTGTGCCCATTGATGCCGCGATATACGCGAGGGAGGCCAGCCTTTTTACCATCTGCCTGAGCAACCTGAAAACCAGCGCCTCCGTTCCCTCCCGGCATGAAAGTGGCAAAAGACTCTACGAGGTATGCGATCTGGTTATTGACAACTGCGGCAGTTACGGCGATGCCGAACTTGATCTGCCGGGCTTTCCCGAAAGGATAGCCCCCACTTCCACGGTAGTGGGGGCCGCTCTGCTCAACGCCGTGGTGGCCCGGACGGTGGCCCTGATTTTGGAAATGGGTGTTACGCCTCCGGTCTTTGTTTCATCGAATGTGCCCGGCGGCGATGAGCATAATGCCCGGATCATGGAGGAACATGACGACCAGATTCACTATATGTAAATCAATGCCGGACGGCCTGTCTGTATGCGTTTATCCTGGACATTACTTAGCTTCAATTGCTACTTGATCATGTATGCGGTATATTATAACCAGGAGGAATGACAATGGCAACGACGATAACGCTGACCAATCGCTGCAGGCAGTTACGGGACGATGCCGTACATATTAAGACCCATTCCCCGTTTGTGGCTGCCCAGCATCCCTATTATTTCACCAAAGGCGTCTGCGAAGCGCCGGCAGAGAGAAACGGCGATAACGCTTATTTGATGGCCTGCGGCGTTGCAAGCGTCATGCGTAATGCCGCCGCGCTGATACAGGAGGGCGAACTCATTGTGGGGCACAACTACGGCCTCAGTGAATTCCTGCCGAATGATCGTGAAGCCGCGGTTGAGGCGCTTAGGGGAAGCGGTTTTTCTCCGGAACAGATTGACTGGTACTTTGCACACAAGGATGAAGGCGCCTGGTATTTTGCGCACAAGGCGTCGCGTTTTACACGCTACCCTGATCCCGAGCTTATAGGCGGCCAAAAGGCGAAGGAACTTATGGACGAACTTGCCGTAGTCTCCGGGATGTGCACCTCTAACCACAGCGTTATCGGATATGAAAAAGTGCTGCGCCTGGGCCTTTCAGGCTGCGCCAGAGAGGCGGAATACTACAGCAAAAAAAACGGCGGGGGGTCCCTTTACGACGCCGTCAAGATTATCTGCGAAGCGGGCGAAACGCTCGGCCTGCGTTACGCGCTGAAAGCCGAAGAGCTTCTGGCAGAGGAAAAAGACCCGGGACGCCGCGCCGAGCTGTCGCTCATTGCCGCGACCTGCCGCCAGGTTCCGTACCGGCCTGCCCGTTCGTTTTTCGAGGCAGTGCAGGCTCTCTGGTTTGCCCACATGATCAACACCTGGGAAGACTTCATTAACGCCAATTCCCTGGGCAGGCTGGACCGGATCTTATACCCCTACTACAAGGTGGATATTGAAAAGGGCATACTTACCAAAGAGGAGGCTTTTGAAATCATCTGCTGCCTGTGGATCAAACTGTACCGGGATTACGATGTCCAGCAGTCCTGTGCAGGCGGCTGCGACAGCAATGGAAATCCTGCGGAAAACGATCTTTCCTATATGATGCTTGACGCCACGGAAGCCCTGGATTTTGTACGCTGCCTTTCGGTCCGGTATTCGGCGCGGACGGATAAAAAATTTATCGAACGGGCCCTTGAAGTGGTGGGCCGCATACAGAAAGGGGTGCCCTTCTTCTTTAACGACGACGTCATGATCCCGGCGCTGGAGAGCCGCGGCATAGCGCAGGAAGACGCCCGGGATTATACCCAAATCGGCTGCGTGGAAACGGTTATCCCCGGCAAATCAAATCCCCACGCCGTTACGTCCAGGGCCAATTTTCTCAAAGCCCTGGAGTATACCCTGGGCAACGGCCGCAGCATGATGAGGGCCGAACTCCGCCCGGGCCTTGAAACCGGTGATCCCGAAAGCTTCGAATCTTTTGAGCCGCTCAAAGAAGCGGTGTTTGAACAGATCCGTTATCTGATCCGCGTCGCTTACGAAAACACCGTCCGCCTTATCCCTAACGCGGGGAAAAACGATCCCCGTCCGTATAAATCCCTGCTGACAGAAGGCTGCATCGAATCAGGCAGGGACTTCAACGACAGGGGCGCGAAATATGACAATTATGAAATGATGTTCCTCGGGGCGCCCAATCTTGCGGATTCCCTCGCTGCCATCAGGAAGCTGGTTTTCCAGGAGAAACGCTATACCATGGGCGCCCTGATGGAACAGCTCAGGAACAACTTTCCCGACGAAGCGGTACGCCTGGACTTTGTCAACAAGGCGCCGAAATTCGGAAACGATATTGCCGAGGTGGATTCCCTGATGGCCGAAATTCTCAATATGGCCTGTGATTATCTGCAGGAGCTTTCGGTGAAACACGGCTATATGTTTTTCGCCCAGCCCTTTACGTTCCTCTGGATGGTTGACCACGGCAGGACCTCGGCCGCAAGCGCCGACGGGAGGCGGAACGGGGATATCCTTGCGTACAGCGCATCTCCTATGCAGGGGCGGGATCACAACGGGTTTACGGCCCTGATCAATTCCCTTTCGGGCCTGCCGACAAAGAAAACGCCCGCAACGACTTCGGCAATAGTGGAAGCCGATCCGCAGCTTTTTACGGAACAAAACATCCCGTATTTTGCCGATATTCTCCGGACAGGAGCGGAAAAAGGACTCTGCAACGTGCAGTTCAACGTAGTAACAGCCGAAACGCTTCTGGACGCCCAGGTTCATCCTGAAAACCACCGCAACCTGGCGGTGCGCGTATCGGGTTTCAGCCAGAAATTCTACCTTCTGGACAAAACGATACAGGACCATATTATCGGCAGGACAAAACACACGAGCATGTAATGCCTGATGTTACGCCGACAGCGCCGGTATTCAACATAAGCCGGGCATCGTTCCACGACGGCGGGGGGGTGCGGACTGTTGTCTACCTAAAAGGCTGCACGCTGCGCTGCGCGTGGTGCCACAACCCCGAGGGCATACAGGCTGAGAGGCGGGTATTGTTCCAACCCAGGCTGTGCATCCGCTGCGGCAGGTGCGTCGCATGCTGTCCGGAACAACATGTAATTGAAAACGGCGCGCTGCGTTTCGTGCCTGAAGGCTGCTCCCTCTGCCTGCGCTGTGTTGACGAATGCCCCTCGGGGGCCCTCAGCGTATGCGGCAGGCTTATGGGCCCTGGTGAGGTGTTCGAGGAAATACAAAAAGATGCGCGGTATTTCGAGAAGACCCAGGGGGGAGCAACCCTTTCGGGCGGCGAATGTCTTTTGTACCCCGATTTTACGCTGGCCCTTTTTGAACTGTGCCGGTCCGCGGGTATTCATACAGCCCTGGAATCGGCCCTTCATGTTCCGTGGGAAAACCTTGAGAAGGTCCTCCCTGTTACCGATGCCCTGATTGCCGATGTCAAGCACATAAACGACGCCGAGCATAAACGGTTCACCGGAGCCGGAAACGGGCGGATCCTGGAAAACCTCCGCAGGGCAGCGGCGCTTCACCCATATATCTGGCTCAGGACACCGCTGATACCGGAAGCCACGGACACGGACGAAAACATAGCCGGAATTGCCGCTTTGACCGCCAGACTTCCCGGCGTGCGCAGGCTGGAACTGCTTAAGTACAACCCAATGGGAAAAAGCAAATACGAAGCCGCGGGTATGGATTTCACGCTCTTCGGGGAAACGCAGTCCGACGGGTATATGGAAGAGCGGCGGCG
>JAITEW010000218.1 GCA_031281855.1 Treponema sp. | reverse complement strand
AGCTTTGCTATCTTCATGGCAGGAATTGTTTTGAAAGGATAGTTGAGGTTGTGGAGTTCCTTCTCGGTGAAGGACAATTTTATCGCGTCCATAATAAGGGACATATAGGCGGTGATCTTTCCGGTGGATCGTTCCCGTAACAGCCATGTCCGGGCGACATGGTCACTTTGTGAGCGGAAGGCATCCCACCGCAGCCACTCGCTGTATTCCTCTATGCGGCATGAAAACCCAGTAAGATTTATTGAAGCAGCAAGAGGCTCCAACCTGAAGGTTGCGCTGTCCTTTGTTTTACCGAATTATATCCGCATTGCCTATTGCTCAAACTGCTTGATATAGGTTTTTAGTTTTTCATGCCTTTTATGAACAGATGCGGGGAATGGCTTCGGTGGCTGTGTGAAACCATATAACCTAATAACCATGCGATTCGGGAACCGCCCGGGTGGTTGGCTGGAAGGGCGGTATATCCGGTAGACGCCAACGACGAACCGGTACATGGGAGCGACAAGGCGGATTACCGGTTGCTCATCCCTAAGTAAACGCATATGGGTCTCCTCCCCTCAAGGGGGCGGTCCCGCCGCCTTTGGCGGCGGTTGACTTAATCATAGCAATCTGCCGCCGTTTTTCTTCTTTACCAACTGGGAGCAATAATGTTAGCCTGTGGTAAGGAGAAAGGTATGAGCGTACAGGAACTGGCTGAGATTTCACGGTTTTATGGGGCCAACCCCGATTATGTGATAGCGGGAGGCGGCAATACCTCGTTTAAGGATAAGGATAACCTCTACATAAAAGCCTCGGGGACAAGCCTGGCCAGGGCTGAACCTGGGGATTTCGTCAAAATGGACCGGGCGGCTTTGGCTAAAATCTGGAAAAAGACCTATCCATCAGACCCGGACGCCCGGGAATCGGCGGTTCTGGCCGACATGAAGGCCGCCAGGGTGCCTGGGGAGGAGAAGAAACGCCCCAGCGTCGAGACCCTCCTTCACGATATCCTGCCCTTTAGTTTCGTGGTCCATACCCATCCTTCCCTGGTGAACGGCCTTACATGCTCCCAAAACGGCGAAGAAGCCGCGAAAGAGCTCTTTAAGGATGATTTTATCTGGATTCCATCGATAAATCCCGGTTATGTTCTTTCAAAAGCCGTCAAGGACGCAATGGACAAGTACAGGGCCGAAAAAGGGAAGGCTCCGGGGATCATCTTTCTCCAAAACCACGGAGTTTTCGCCGGTTCGGATAGTGTTGACGGCGTCAAAGCCGTTTATAAGCGGATCATGGAAACCATAGGCGGGCGGATCAAACGGCAGCCCCGGAACTGCCGCCCAGGGCCCCGTTTTCACTTCAACCATACCCTGATGAAGGAGCTTATTTCCCTGGCGGAAAAGCTAAACGGAAGCGGCCCCTGGTTTGTCCGGTTCCTGAGAAACCCGGAAATCAAAAAATTCACCGCCAGCAGGGGATCTTTTGCGCCTCTTTCCTCGGCTTTTACCCCGGATCACATCGTCTACGCCGGAAGCGATCCCTTTTTTGCCGACAGCCCGGCAGGCCTGGAAGAAGCCCTGAAGGCGTACATGCAAAAAACCGGCGTTTTCCCCAAAACAATAGCGCTAAAAGGCATCGGGGTCTTCGGCCTTGCAAGTTCGGACAAAGCCGCGAAAAACGCGGTGGAACTATTTAACGACGCCGCGAAAGTGGCAATCTACTCCGAAAGCTTCGGGGGCCCCCGGTTTATGCCTGAAGACCAGATCCGCTTTATCAACAACTGGGAAGTAGAACGCTATCGTTCCTCTATTTCCCGCTAAATTTTCCCCGCTCTTAAGCCTTGATAGCCCGGGAGCGGGAAAAACCCCGGGAAAAGCGCTTGTAGAACCCGCCTACAATAGGTTATTGCGTCACATCCCCAAAGCGCCCTCTCAGGCCCTGGCCGGCGGATTTTTCACCCTTGTCTTTTTTCCGCCTTTCGGGCAGGATAAACGGCAGGTATACCTATGGTTGATATTTGGCGTGAAACATTTCCGGTCCGCTTTGGCAGCGTGGACCGATCCGACAGGCTTACTCTTGGAGCGGTGTTCAGCATCTTTCAGGAAGCGGCTATCAGCCACGCCGAGGATCTGGGCGTAGGGCGCGATGATTTAATGAAAGCAGGGCAGGGCTGGATACTTTCGCGGATTTCGGTCTTTGTGGAACGCCGGCCCAATTACGGCGATACGATTACCGCCGAAAGCTGGCCCAGGGGTTCGGAAAAACTCTTTGCCTTAAGGGATTACTGCATAAAGGACAAAAGCGGCGCGGTTATGGTCCGGGGCAGGGGCTGCTGGCTGATTGTTGACATCGAAAAACGCAGGCCTTTGCGGCCCCAGCAGTGCATCGAAAAACTCCCTCTGAACGAAGGCATAAACGCCTTGCAATCCTGCGGGGGAGCCCTGAATTCCAGGGACAATCTGTCCAGGTTCGCTGAACGCCAGGCGGGGTATTCGGACATTGATTATTACGGGCATGTTAATAACGCCCGGTATATCCAGTGGATTCAGGATATGTGCGATCCTGAGCTTCTGGACAAGGCGGATAAACTCAGGCTGGACATCAATTATGTAAGCGAGATCCTGCCCGGAGAAAAAGTGGAACTCTGGTCTGCCCCGATAGACGGGAACCCGCCGGAAGGCGTTGACGCGGCCGATTACCCCGCTTCGGGCCGGGGCTTCGCTTACGAAGGCAGGGGCTTGTTTGAAGGCGGCGCTTCCGGTTCAGGCCGGGTTGTTTTCCGGGCTGAACTGAGA
>JAITEW010000092.1 GCA_031281855.1 Treponema sp. | reverse complement strand
GTAGTCCTTGCGTTCAAGATTCGCCGCGGTCCGGCCTATGGAGGTCATGCCGATGATTGCGTTCATCGGCGTGCGTATCTCATGGCTCATATTCGACAGGAATTCGCTTTTGGCTCGTGAGGCCGCCTCAGCGTCGTTTTGCGCGTGCGCAAGGTCGAGTATCATTCGATTGCGGATGATAGCGTTGGACAGCAGCATCGCGCCGGGGATCATAATGCGTTCCTCGTCGGATGTATATTTGATATTGTTGTGGCAGTTGTCGAACGTGACTGAACCCCAGAAGTTTCCGCGGTGTATGATAGGGACGATGAAAACGGACAGTACGCCGTACATCGAGAGCATTACCTCCTCGTGGCTTGAGAACTCTCCTTTCGCCAAACTGATAGGATTTCCGCCTGAGAGTTTTTCCGGCCAGTCGGGCAGATACTCATCGTACGGAAACGCGGTAATCGCGTCCGCCGCGTCCGCCGCTTCGATCATGATGTTGGAAACGCCGCTTTCGTCTGTGGATACAGCGGCGCCTGAAAGTTGGTGGACGAAATGCAGCCGGCCGTCGATTTCCTCGTTCCTCCAGATGGTTATGCGATCTGCCCCTACGCTGCTCGCTATGATGCTCATACCGCGCCGGAGCGCGTCCTCGGGTTTTTCCGGGTCGATGTTGAGCAACGCGACGGCCATAGCGTGCATGGCGATCAGCGTCATATCCATTTTTGACTGCTCATCGAGAAAAATGCGGTTTTGGAACAGGACGAGGAAAGCGATAAAAAAGCCGGACACGAGAAAAGACTGGATGTGGTCCATATACTGCGCCGTCCCGTCAAGCTCCGCCACGAGCGCGTTAAACGGAGGCGCCGATGAAGCCGCATAGCAGACGATAACCCACGCGATATGCGTTATGAGTATGATGATGCGCGCTTTTTTCTTCGACAGGAAGAAGATCAGCACGATCGACATGGTGAAGTACGCCGCAGAGCCGCTCTTTACCCCGCCCATAGCGAACAGCGCTGCCGGCAGCAGCACATCGCACAATGAAAACAACACCAACCACGCGCCGAGTTTATGTTTATTGTAGACATTGCAAAACACGAGCAGCGCCGATACGGAGACGACAATACCCGCAAGCACGAGGATGAGCATGGGGCTGCTTCGCATGATAAGGCGCGTTATGATGGCAAAAATAACGCCAATTATACCGACAACGCATACCATATTTGTCGTACGCGCTTCAAGCGGCAGGTTGTCGGAGAATATATACCTGTCTATTAAACTCTTTATCCTGCCCATGCCCGCCTCTCAATCAACTAACCCGCCGCAGAACGGCCCCTCTGCGCGAACGGATTCTATAGTTCGAGTGTATCATTTTTTGGGCAAATTGTATAGGTATTTACTGATTTTAGGTATTTTCTTTAACCCGGGTTATCCAGGGCGTGAGTGCGGGTCAAGTTTAGCCCGATTTATCGCTTCCTTTCCGCAAAAGGCTTACTAGTTCCTCTTTGCTGGCAGCGTTTATCACCTGTTCCCGGAGGGCGCTGTCTTTCAGCGCTGCTCCGATAGCGGCGAGGAACTGGATGTGAGGGCCCGAACCTCTGCGGGGAGATACTACGAGGATAAAAATCCGGGACTTTTCACCGTCTACGGACTCAAAATCGACGCCTTCCTTCCTGATCCCCACTGCTACCCCAAGGCCGCTGACGCCGTCTGTTTTGGCATGAGGCAGGGCTATGCCGTGCTGTATGCCGGTGCTCATGATTTTTTCCCGTTCAAAAACATTCCTGAGCGTCAAATCCCGGTCTAAAAGCCTGCCCTGAGCCGCCAGGATATCCACCATTTCCGTAATAATCGCTTCTTTTGTTCCGCCCTTGAGATTCAGGGAAACTACCTGGGGGGTAATAAGGGAAAGGAGATCCGTACCGGCGCGGCCGTCCTTGTCCATGAGTTCCTTCTTCATCTGCCCGGGATCCGAAGCCTCTTTGAGTTTTTTGATAGCATCGTGAAGCCCAAGAACCACCCCGTAAACCGCGGTCTTTACAAAAGGCATGTCGGTTTTGGCAGTTTCGATGCTTACTTTGCTTTCTTCTTCTGTGATGGAAAGGGAGATGTCATCCTTCCGGGCCTGCGAGAGCCCTTCGCCGATATTCAGCGTCTGAACATAAAAGCCTTCATTCTTAAGATCCTTGAGCAGGGTATCTACCACGAGGCCGGCGATTTCAGCGGAATACAATTCCCAGACAGCGGTTACCGGATCATTGCCTTTGACAGGTTTCCTGGTCCCTCCTCCGCGGAGCCGCAGGGTTTTGGAAAGAAGAGGCCGCGCAGCCAGTGCGGTGATCAGGGTCATAAAGACGGCGGCTCCGAAGATCTGCCTGTTGAGGATACCCGACGCGAGGCCGATGCCGGCGATAATGAGGGTGATTTCGCCCCGGGGAACCATGCCTGTTCCGATGCGCAGCGCCCCATGGCCGTTGAAACCCAGGAGCAGCGCAGAGCCGCCGCAGCCTATCACCTTGGCGAGGATAACCGCAGCGGTATACGCGGCTGTAAAAATCAGAACCTGCGCGGAAAAGATCTCCCCCAGATTCACCATCATCCCTATAAGGGCGAAAAAAACAGGGACGAAGAATTCGTAGAGCCCCCGGATCCTTTCCCGGATTACCGGGGCGACACCGGTTTTTGAGAGTGAAAGGCCGGCGATATACGCGCCGGTAATCATAGCCAGCCCCTGTTTTTCGAAAATCCCCGCAAGGACCAGGGCGATTCCCAGGGCCAGGATGGAAAAATCGTAACTGTGTTTGAAGGACATGAGGAAGCCCGCGATCCTCCGGGAAAAGAGAAAGCCCAGGGCGGTAAAACCCAGCCAGATGCCGAAAGCCTTCCCGGCTATGGCCAGGACGGCCCGGGGGTCCGGGGAACCGCGGCCGGAACCAGGCAGCGCCAGGACCCCGAGGATCACCGCCAGGGCGATGACGCCCAGGACATCGTCAAAAACCGCCGCCGCCAGGGCAGTGACGCCTTCAGGGGAGTCCATCTTCTTCTGGTCCGAGAGGATCCTGGCGGTGATGCCCACTGAGGTGGCTATAGAAAGAACCCCCAGAAAGAGGCATACAGGGGATGTAAAGGAAGAGCCCTGCAGGAGAAACACCCCTGCCAAGTCTCCCAGGACAAAAGAAAACACTCCTCCTCCAAGGGCGACAACCCCGCCGGCAAGGGAATAACGGAAAAAAAGGCTGATGTCGGCTTCAAGCCCTGACGAAAAAAGCAGGATAACAGACGCTATGGAAGCGATAGCGTAGAGTTCGGTACTCACCCCAAGGGGGCCGGCGGCCAGGGGGAAGATCCCTTCCGGGAAACCCGGAAAACGCATCCCCCCAAGGGCGTAGGGGCCGATGATGATCCCTGCCAGGAGCTCTCCCATTGCCTGGGGAATTTTCAGCTTCTTAACCATGGATCCGCAGAAACGGACCGCGAAAAGGATTATTCCCAGTTGGAAGGCCAGAACGGCCATCATTTCGGTAACCGGTTGGGATTCGTTCATACAAACTCCTTAATACAAGAAGACTACAGAGCTCAACAAACCCGGTAAAAGCCGCATTTGAGGTACAGCGATTCATCGTAGCCTAAAAGTATGGGATGGTCCGGCCCCTGGTACCGGAAATCCAGTTGATAGGGCCTCTTTTCAGCGTCAGCCGCCGCTTCCGCGACCATCCGCCTGAACCGGCCCTCGTCCAGGGCCTGGCTGCACGAACAGGTGACCAGGACCCCGCCGGGATTGAGAAGCTTTAGCGCCTGAAGGTTGATTTCCTTGTAACCCCGCAAAGCGTCGTTCAGGGAAGCCCTTGTTTTGGCAAAAGCCGGCGGATCAAGGATGACGAGATCGAAACGTTCTTTCTTCCGTTCCGCCCTGCGGAGGTACTCAAAGATATCAGCTTCAACTGCGGCAACAGTACCGGTTACCGCGTTCAGGGCGGCGTTTTCCTGTACTGTTTCCAGAGCCGCGGCGGAAACGTCCACGCAGACCGCCGCTTCCGCTCCCGCACGGGCGGCGTGGATGCCGAAGCCCCCGGTATAGGAGCAGGCGTCCAGGACCCGGCTGCCGGCAGCAAACGCCGCAGCAAGCCGCCTGTTGTCCCTTTGATCCAGATAGTGTCCGGTTTTCTGGCCCTCTTCAAGATAAACGGCAAAAGGCAGGCTGTTTTCGAAAATCACAATGCCTGCAGGGCAGGTTCCTCTTAATACCCCTTCTCTGAGAGGGAGTCCTTCAAGCTCACGTACCTTAACCGGCGGCTTTTCCATGATTCCGGCCGGCGCGCCCGGGGGATCTTCTGTTACAAACAAAGGCGCCCCAAGTACCTCTTCAAGGGCCTCCAGAATCAGATCCCTCCTCTTGTCCAGGGCATACGAGAGGAACTGTACCGAAATCCAGGAAACCGGAGGCCCCAGGGCGGCTTCGGCCAGTTCAAAGGTTACAGGACGCTCCTGCACGGCAGCTTCCAGTTCATCCAGCGGCCAGCCTGTGAACCGGTCGGCAATAAAGCCCGGCAGGAAGTCAGCCTCAGCGAAAACAACGCGGCAGGAGTCCCGGCGAAAATCATAACCCGCCGCACGCCGCCTCAGCAGGGCTTCCCTGATGCGCCGTTTGAAAAAGCCCTTGTCAACGCCTTCCTTGGACGGACTGTAGATCCTGGCGATGATTTTTGAATGAGGGTTTGCAAAAGCCCGTCCAAGGTAGGTTTTGCCGGAACTTTCCACATCCGCAATTTCCCCAGGCTCAAGAACCGCCCTGGGAGCCTCTTTCCCCGGTCCTGCGAGGATGCAGGCCGCTTCGTTATCGTATACCCAGGGATGGCCCAGCAGTATGCGCCGCTCTTCCCCAGGCTTCAGAATTATCCGTTTCACTTGCCGCTTACTCCTTAGTATCTGCTGTCTTTCCTTATGCTAATTCGTTTCAACAGCAAATTGCAACGCCGTGCCGGGAACGGGGAGAAGCCGGCTCTCTTTTTTTTTACATTTTTTCAAATAAGGGCTTGACACTATCAATAAATCATATTATACCCATGGATATAATATCATATTAAATACATGGTATTAATATGAAAATTGACTAACAGTCAAACAGAAGGAGTTACTATGCGGAAACAGAGGGTAAAAATCGGCGGGATTGCGGTTTTATTCGTTATTTTGGCGCTTGCGTTCACGGCTGCAGGGTGCAAGGATAAAAAAAACCAGGTAAACAGCGCCGCTTTGGCAAACGATCTTGAGGACCTTGCGGTACTCAAGGTTCCGGCAGGCGCCTGGGCTTATGTAGCCCGGGAAAAGGGCTGGTTCAAAGAAACCTTTGAAGACAAGGGGATCAAAGTCGAACTGGTAGAAGGGGTTTTAGGGAACGAAGCCCAGCTTATGGCCCGGGACGACGTTCATTTCGCGGGCCGTATGATCTATCCCTTCCTTTTATACCGGGCTTCAGGGGCGGATCTCACTACCATCCAGGTTTCGGGTCACCCTTCGCCGGATGTGGCGAGTATCGTGGTACTGGAGGATTCTCCTTACAAGACCTTTGCGGATCTCAAAGGACAGAATATCGGCACCTGGCGGGCAGGCTGCCCCTTCATGGTCCTGGTTCAAATGACCGATGACGAAGGATGGGCCGAAGGCGTTGACTGGTTCCATGTGAATATCCGGGACGACAACTACAAGACCGCCCTGCTTACCGGCGCTGTGGCTGCGATTTCCTGCCATCCTGGTAACGATATTCAGGTGATGATCGCTAACGGAACGGCCCGGCAAATCGCCTATCCCCGGGAAGATTCCCCGTATGTTCAGGGAGGGGGCGTTACGGTGGTCTTTACCCCGACGCAGTTCGCTCAAAAGTATCCCAAAATCGTCCAGAAATACCTGGATCTTCAGCAGTCTACCAATACATGGATTCTGGAAAACCAGGACGAAGCCGGGGCGATTGTGGAAAAGATCACCCGCACGCCGGTGGAAATGTCAAAGATCAGCTGGGAACGCTCAAGGGGCAATATGACCTATTCGGAAAAAGATCTGGCCCTTATCAAACGGGAAACCCAGGTCACCCTGGACTGGCTTGAGTCCCACGGGGAAGTTGAGAAAGGCAAGCTGCTTATAGACGAACTTTTTGCCCCCCGGTTCTTTAACTGATCCGGTTTTTATGAAGGAGAACAAACATGGCTCAAAAAATAACTGAAATTCACTACACTATCTGCCCTGTGGGAAACGCGAGTTATATCGCCGCCCATAAGGGCTGGCTCGAAGAGGGGCTCGCGCCATTAGGGGTAAAACCGGTGCTGCTCCAGACCCTCCCGCAGGAACGCTGGAAAGCCCATTTTGATCAGTCCGATACGGTCCTGTTCCGTGAAGGGGGGAATATCCCTCCTATTTGGGCAAAGTCCCGGGGCGCCGGGGTTGTCCTTATCGGGACCGCCCTGCTCGCGCAGAAGCAGTACATTCTGGTACGGGCCGATTCCCCTATAGACAGTATTGATGAACTGATACGGTACCGCCTGTGCATCCCTGTACGATCCGGGGCGCTTATCGATTTTCACCGCGCCAGCGCCGAACACGGTTTTGCCCTGGCTCTGGCTTCCCGGGGTTTCAGCCTGTCTCAGGCAAAGCTGGTTCAACTGGTAAGCGAAGGGGATTTTCATTCAAAAAAATTCTATGATGAAAAAAACACAAATTCTCCGGGCTTTGTTTCCCCGGAATTTGACGCCCTGGACCGGGGTGAAGTGGACGCTGTTTACGTCAAACTGGCGCTCATCCAAAAGGCCCTGGAAACCGGCAAATACCGGGTCCTCTTCGATCTTACCGCAAACACGAAACAGCTCTCGCCGATTAACAACGAGTACCCCGAGGCGTTCACCGTGAGCAGGCAGTTGGCGGAAGAACGCCCCGATATTGTTACCGCATACGTAAAACAGGTGGTCCGGGCGGCGCTGTGGGCGAAGAGCAATTACGCCGAAGCCCTCAAATGGCTGGCGGATCAAAACCGGGCTACTACGGTGCAGGCCGCAGGGTCCTACGGCTTCGATTTCCATAAGCACCTCGACCTGGATCTCTCGGACGCAAGCCTTGGTATCCTTGAAGGGCAGAAACGTTTTCTCTTCGATCGCGGGTATCTCGAAAAAGACTTCGATCTTGCCGCCTGGGCGGATGACCGGTTCCTCAAGGCCGCTGCTGCGGAACTCGCCGCAGAAGGCGCCGCGTCCCGCAGCGCCGCATGACCGCAAAAGGAGGTATATGTGAGCAGTATGGAACAGGCCTTACAGCAGCAGAAAAAGAACCCCGTCAAGGTTAATGATATTTTGGATAAGACCAAAATAATCGCGAATCTGGCGGCGGCGCCGGTTCTGCTGATTGTCCTCTGGCAGTCCCTGTCCTCAGCAGGGGTGTTTATCGAAGTGGTGCTCCCTTCGCCGGTTAACGTGGTAAAAGGGATCCTCAAAATCAGCCGGGACGGAACCCTGCTTATCGATCTCAAGGCCAGCGGCTACCGGGTGCTGGTGGGTTATTTCTGGGGGGCACTGATAGGGATCACCCTGGGATTCGCCAGCGGGCTCTCAAAGCTCGTGGAACGGTTTGTGTCGCCTCTGGTGGACGTAATGCGCCAGATACCCATGATGGCCTGGATACCGCTCATTATCCTCTGGTTCGGGATCGGAGAACTTTCCAAGTACATCATTATCGGAAAGTCCGTGTTTGTTCCTATTTTTGTCAACACCCTCCAGGGAATCCGGGGAGTCTCTAACGACTATATCGAAGTGGCTGCGGTTCTGGAAGTTCCATACTTCAAGCGGCTGTTCAAGGTAATTCTGCCTTCGGCAATGCCCCTGATTTTTACGGGGCTCAGGCTTGGGGCGGGGTTCGCCTGGATGGCGGTGGTAGCTGCGGAAATGCTCGCGGGACTTTCCGGGCTCGGGTACGGGCTGCTTCATGCACGGGATTTTTTGGAATCCGATAAGCTCATCGGCCTCATGGTGGTAATCGGCGTCCTGGGATTCATCATTGACAGGGGAATTCTTTTCACAGCGAACCATCTGCTGCGCTGGCGGAAAGGTTTCAGCGGCGAGAAGAAGTAGGGGGGGAGAGATATGGCGGACCCAGTAACACAGACGGCAAATCTCAGGATAAACCATGTTTCCAAAACGTTTTATACCAAAACAAAAGATGTAAAAACGATTGACAATGTATCCCTCAGTATCGAAAAGGGAGAATTTGTGTCCCTCATCGGTCCCAGCGGCTGCGGAAAAACAACGCTCCTGCGTTTAATATCCGGGCTGGAAAAGGACTATGAAGGGGACATCCTGCTGGACAATGTCCGTATTACCCGGCCCGGCAGGGACAGGGGGATCATTTTCCAGGAACACCGCCTGTTTCCCTGGCTGACTGTAGCGGGTAACGCGGCGATGGGCCTTACAGGCTCCAAAACGTACATCCGGGACCGGGTACGGTACTACCTTGACAAGGTAGGGCTCCTGGATTTTGAAAAATCCTACCCCGGACAGCTTTCCGGAGGCATGGCCCAGCGGGTCGCCATTGCGAGGGCGTTAATCTGCCAGCCAAAGGTGCTCCTCCTGGATGAACCATTCGGCGCCCTGGACGCCCTGACCAGGGTGCGCATGCAGGAAGAAATAGAAAAAATATGGGAACTTGAAAAAACCACTATGATCCTGATTACCCATGACATTGAAGAAGCGATCTTCCTTGGCGACCGGGTGGTGGTATTCAGCCCCAGGCCCGCGGTGATCAACAACATCATCACAAACCCCCTTCCCAGGAGCAGGGACCGGAAAAGTCCGGATTTCGCAAGGCTTAGAAAGATGGTGGAAAACGCTTTTAGCGAAACCATCGGAACGTATACTATCTGACAGAAAGGAGTAACACTATGTCGGTACAGGAATTCAGGTACACTATCTGCCCTGTGAGCAACGCCGGTTTTATCGCTGCTAACAGGGACGAATTTGTCAAACAGGCTTATGAAAAACTGGGCGTAAGCCCCACGCGGCTGCAGACCCTTCCAAGGGACCGCTGGCATGTTCATTTTGATTACCAGGACGATGCTTTGTTCCGTGAAGGGGGCAATATCCCGCCGATCTGGGCAAAGTCAAGCGGCGCCGAACCGGTGCTTATCGGCATCGCGTTTCTCTATGTCCGCCACTATGTGCTGGTACGGATCGATTCGGATATCAACAGGATAGAAGATCTGAGAGGGAAAAAACTGGGCGTCCCGTCCCGGCCGGGCCCTATTGTGGACTGGTACCACGCAGCGGTTCTCAGGGGCTACGGTACGGCCCTGAACGCCAGGGGGGTTACGCCTGGGGAAGTGCAGTTTATCGACCTGCCTGCAGGCCAGAGCCACAGCGATTTTGGGACTGTCGAATCCGGCGCTCTCGACACAGGAACCGTGGACGCTATCTTTGCCCGTTTTGTATTTGCCCAGCGGCTGCTCGCTTCGGGTAAATACAAGGCCGTCTACGAGACCTCTGCGGACCCCGAATACGTCTGGCCTGTCAATAACGAACACCCTAACATCCTGACCGTGAGCCGTTCCCTGGCCGAATCGGCACCGGAAGTGGTGGTGGAATGGGTTAAGCAGACCATACGGGCCGCGAGGTGGGCGAAAACTCATTATCCGGAAACCGTGGAACTCTTCTCCCGCCAGCTCGACGGCTCTCCCGGAGAAGTAATCGCCACCCTCCAGCCCGGCTTTAACTACACCCTGGAACCGTCGCTGTCAACAAAGGGGCTCATCGCCCTGGAAAGCCAAAAACGCTTCCTCTTTGATCACGGCGTTATCAGCCGGGATTTCGACATCGAAACCTGGAAAAACGACTATTTCCTGAATACAGCCCTGCAGGAGCTTGAGGCGGAAGCCGGTTAAGGCGTGGGTCGCGTTTAGCTTAAGCCAGGGGGGCTTCTCCTCACAGTGAACTCCGTGCGGGCTGTCCCTGCAGGGGCTGAGGTGGCAGAGGCCCGGGCGAGAAGGCCGGTTTGGACCCTGAAGGGCGCTTCCCCTGCCGCCGGTTGGAGTCTTGACCAGGCCCCCCGGGAATCAAGGAGCCATGCCTGGCAGTTGTCCCGGAAATAATCGGCAAGTATCCCGTAGACCAGGTGTTTGCAATCCTCCTGGAGCACCGGGAACATCAGTTCCACCCGGCGCTCCAGGTTTCGGGGCATCCAGTCGGCGCTGGCAAGGTACAGCTCGTCTTCCCCGGCGTTGGCAAAATAATAGATCCTTGAATGTTCCAGATAATGATCCACAACGCTGACTACCCTGATGTTTTCAGAAAGCCCCGGAACGCCGGGAACCAGGGTGCAGATACCCCGCACATTGAGCCGCACCCTTACCCCTGCCGCAGAGGCCCGGTAGAGGGCCCTTATGATCTCCGTATCCGCAAGGGCGTTCATCTTGGCCATAATCCTCCCCGGCGCTTCGGGGCTCGACCGCCGTATCTCCCGGTCAATAAGATCCAGAAGACGGCGCTTTAGGGCCATAGGGGCGATCACCAGTTTCCGCATATTCTGAGCCGCCGAATAACCGGTAAGCATATTGAAGAGGAGCCCGGCATCGTAG
>JAITEW010000080.1 GCA_031281855.1 Treponema sp. | reverse complement strand
TGTTTTCAGACCCCCATGGGGGAGGAGGGGGGGATCTGTTATTGCTGATTTAACAGCAATTGCCTGATGCTCTCTATCTGGCGCCTCTGCTCTTCGTTCTGCTGTGCAAGCGCGGCGTTTCCGGTTCTGAGCTGGGCGGCTTCGGCCTGGGCTTCAGAGGCGGTTATGGCGGAAGCTTCGGCCTGGGCCCGGAGCTCCGTAATAGCGGCGTTCCGCTCCGCGATTTGCTGTTCCTGGGCCGCCGCCTGGGTCATAAGGGCCTGGATGGTGTTGTCCTTCTGGTTCATACTCTGCTGCTGGCTGGAAATCTGTTCGTTAAGGCCGCTAATCCTGAGTTCGTAGTCAGCGATGATCCGCCCCTGATCGGTCCCTGCGGCGCTGAGGGAATTGATGGTACGTTCCTGTTCCTGGCTCTTCTGCTCCAGCGCGGCGATCCGGGCCTGAAGCTCCGCCTGTTCTGCGTTATCCCCTGATACCGCAGGAGCGGCGGAACCTGCGGCGGCTTTCAGGCTCACGGCCCCTGCGACCGCTTCTTCCAGGGCCCCTACTGCCGCCAGGTGGTAGCTCCTGCGCTTTTCAAGGGCTTTTCCATGAAAAAGAGGGGCGTTGAGAAAATCCTTCATGCTTTCGAGGGTGGCCAGCGCTTCATCCAACTGCCCTGCCTTGACCTGGCTGTTCAGAACGCCGTAATAACCCAAAAGCTGGGCTTCCGCGGCATTGGCCCTGTCCTGTTCGCTTGAAAGCCGCCTGATTTCCTCCATAGCCAGATCCAGGCTCGCCTGGCTTTGCTCTATCTGGGAGGAAAGTTCCTTAGCCCGTTCCTCAGCCGTTTTCCTGAGCTCCGCTTCCCGGAGCCGGGAATCTTCAAGGATTCTGGTCCGCTCTTCCTGGAGCCCTGTAAGGGTACTCCGGTAGTCTTCCTGCATTTTGAGCAGCGCGGCGGCGCGTTCCTTTTGCGCTTCTGTCAGGGATTCCACGGAAACCTGGAGTTCCCGGTATTCGGCGTCGGCGTCCGCAAGCCTGGAAAGGATATCGTTTATCTCCTTTTCCTTTTCCGTTATCTGGCGGCTGGTTTCCCGGCGTATTTCCTGAATAAGCCGCCGTTCCGTGATCCCAAGGCTGACCGGCCCTTCCCGCAGGGTCTGATCATCCTGAGTATGAAAAAATCTGAGGGTAAAAAAGCCCGCTAAAAGGAAGACCACCGCTCCGAGGTTGATAAGCAGTGGAAAGAGAAGCCCCCGCTTCTTCGCCTCGGTTTTAAGGGCCCCCGCAGGAAGGGCGATTCTTTTTTCCGCAGTAAGGGCGTTTATGCGATCCAGGATTTCCTGCTGTTCTTCAACAGAAAATCCCGAAGCGGCATCGAAAACAATAGCCTCCGGATCGCTCTTTTGAACGCTGTCAGTTTCCATGTTACACCTTATAGACAAACACTATTTAACGTCAACGCTTTTTACTTCCTTAGCCGCAATGCGGACGCCGCCGGCCTTAAGCCCCCGGACATTGTAATCCTGGGCTTTGAAAACTTCTTTAAGGACCTTGAGCCGCGGCTTAGGCGTGTAGTTGACCGTAAAGCTGAACTTTTGCCGCGTATCCACATGGAGCACCGAAGCGCCCTCAGGGACCAGGGAATACTCTTTGTTCATAATCCACCCTTCTATGACGCAGCGCTTGATACAGGGGCAGCCTGTCTTCGGTTCCTTGTAAATAATGGTAAAGACTATGCCCGAAAGGACTTCTTTGTCAGCAGCGCCGATCCACCAGGCCTTTTCCCCTACAAAGACTTTTTCCTGGAGATCCGCAACGAACCAGGTCCCGTTCTGCCGCAATGTGAGGATGCGGTCGAAAGGAGAAACTTCCGCAATAACTTCGCCTGTTACGGCAGTTCCCAGATAGCCGGTTTTAGCGTCGTACTTGAGTTCCAGATCTTTCTTGACCACTTCCTTGACATCTACTTTGTCGAACTTGCCCACCTTGGTCTTCCGCAGGCCCGGAAGCAAACCGCCGGGCCCGGGTTCCTTGATAGCCAGGATCTTGGCGATAATGCCGTCCAGGTAAGAGATGGCATAGGCAACGATGTTTTTCAGATGGCTGTTTATCTCTTTTATCCTTGCCAGAATTTCATCCATCTCTTTTTTGGCCTTGTTGATATCGTAAAGCGAGATCCGGCGTATCGGGATCTTGAGGAGGTGTTCCACGTCCTCGTGGCTCACCCCCCTGGGCCCTACTTCTTTCATAAAGGGCTTGAATCCGTCAATAACCGCCTTTTCCACACCTTCGGCGGTCTTCATCTTTTCGATGCCCTTGTATATCCGTTCCTCGATGAAGATCCGTTCCAGCGTGCGGAGGTGGACCTTGTCCAGGAGTTCCTTCTTTTCAAGTTCCAGCTCCCGGGTAAGGACTTTTACGAGCTGCTTGGCGTGGTGCTTAACTACTTCCGTAACCGTCATCACCGTAGGAAGGCCGTCCCGGATGACCAGAAGGTTCACTGAAATGGACTGTTCGCATTCGGTAAAGGCGAAGAGGGCGTCCACAATGTCCTGGGAATAGACGCCGCGGGCCAAATTGATTTCGATCTCAACCTTTTCGGTAGTAAAGTCATTGATGGAAAGGATCTTGATCCGTCCGGCTTTGGCGGCTGTTTCGATGCTGTTAGTGATGCTGTCGGTAGTGGAGCCGAAGGGCAGTTCCTTGATGAGGATGCGCTTGGGGTCCGAAGTGTCCAGTTTCGCCCTGACCAGGACCTTGCCGTTCCCGTCCCGGTAATCCGACACGTCCACCATGCCCCCGGTGGGGAAGTCCGGGAAAAGCTCGAACTTTTTCCCCAAAAGGCAGGCTTTCTCGGCTTCCAGGACCTCTATGGCGTTATGAGGCAGTATCCTGGTGGACATGCCCACAGCGATACCCTCGGCGCCTATGATAAGGACCACAGGGATCTTGGCAGGGAAGAGCACCGGCTCCCTGCTTCTGCCGTCGTAGGAATCCACATAAGGGGTCAGCTTGGGATTATAGAAAACGTCCTTTGCCAGAGGCGCCGCACGGCATTCGATGTACCTCGGCGCCGAAGCTTCGTCGCCGGTGTAGATATTCCCAAAGTTCCCCTGGCGTTCGATAAAGAGTTCCTTGTTAGCCAGCACCACCAGGGCGGACCCGATAGAGGCATCGCCATGGGGGTGGTACCGCATGCAGTATCCAACCACATTGGCCACTTTATGGAATTTGCCGTCGTCCATTTCAAAAAGGGAATGGAGTATCCGGCGCTGCACCGGTTTGAGCCCGTCTTCCAGATCCGGAATAGCGCGGTCTTTGATTACATAACTGGCGTATTCCAGAAAATTTCTGTCAAACAGGTTTTTTATATATGCCATTGGATTTCCTTACCCGTTAAGTATGACATAAAACCCCGGTTCGTGGCAACAAAGCTCCCCCCGCTCCCGGTAGCCTAAACTTGACCCGCAATTAGCTCCTGACAGTCCCGGGAGGGGGGAAAACCCCGGGAAAAACGCTTGTAGAGTCCGCCTGCGCTACGAAAGACTTGACGCTGAGCGTCAAGTCTTTCATACGCTCCGGCGGGGAATTCCAAATGTTTTTCCCGGAATTTTCCCCCCCTCCCGGCTATCACGAAAAATGGCGGGTCAAGTTTAGCCCACGATGAGGTATCAGATTACGCGATGGATTATTACGTTACATTAACCCCCAGAAGCAATAAACGCGCCCGCCAGGCCCGGAGGGACCCCCCGGGCAGGCAAACGGCGTCATACCAATAAAGGCGACGCCAAAGCGTCCGTAAAAGAAGGCGACGACCGTCTTAGACTGCCCGGGGGGTC
>JAITEW010000052.1 GCA_031281855.1 Treponema sp. | reverse complement strand
AAGGAACGGGGCTACGACGCCATCCACGACACGGTCCACGAAATGGCCCGGGATGAAGCCCGCCACTGCTGCGGCTTCAAAGGCCTTCTTGCAAGGTACTTTAGCTAAACCTGACCCGCCTTTCAGGGGCAAAACCTGATCCGCAATAGCCCCTGAAGCCCGGGAGCGGGGAAAAACGCTTGTAGAACCCGGAATTTCCCCCGCTCCCGGTATTTCACGCCAATGCAGGTCAGCTCAGCCCCCAGATGGGATTAGCGCGGTAAAAACCCTCTTCCCCATACCCCACAAACAAAGGCTGCCAGCCAGACCCGGAGGGACCCCCCGGGCAGGCATACGGCGTCATACCAGTAAAGGCGACGCCAAAGCGTCCGTAAAAAAAGGCGACGACCGTCTAGCCTGCCCGGGGGGCCGCCTCCGGGCCTGGCTGGCGGGGTTTGTCTGCTTGTACTGACCCCGGTACTTGTCTATGCTGTACCCATGGGGAAAAAACCAACCAACCCTCTGCTCCTTGTGGTTATCTTCGGCGATATAGCGCTCTACGGTTTTGTCAGCAGCATGAGGGGGGTTACCTTCCCGCTGGTCAAAAACGGTTTTGGCGCTTCGTATAACGAACAGGGGCTCATGACCGCCATCATCTCCTTCACCGCAGTCTGCTTCTGCATAATCCCCGGCATGTTCATGAGCCGCTTCGGGCTTAAAAAAACCATCATGACAGGCTTCGTTGTGATGATCCTGGGCATGGCCTCGCTTTATACAGCAGCGGGATTCCGGATGGCCACGGCGCTGTTCCTCATCCTCCAGGGAGGATTCGGGTTTTTTGAAATCGGCCTGAACGGCATGGGGGTGCGCATTTTTACGGTGAAGTCCGGCCTTATGATGAACCTGCTGCATTTTTTCTTCGGCCTCGGCGCCACAGTTGGGCCCAGGTTCGCGGGCTTTGTGGTGAACCGCCTGGAATTAAGCTGGCAGCATGTGTACCCTATGGCCCTTGTCCCGGTGTTCCTGTTCCTTGCCGTATCCCTCGCGGCCCGCTTCCCTGGCCGGATGAAGGACGAGGCCCGCTCTGTAACGGAAAACAAAGAAAGCTCAGTTTCAGGAAAACCCGCCGAGGCGCCGGACCAGATTCCGCTCGGCTCTGCGCTCAAAGAACCCCTGGTCTGGATTATCGGCCTTATTATGGGCCTGGTTTGTTCCATCGAAGCCTGCTCGGTGTCCTGGAGCGGCCTGTACCTCCAGGATGTGTTCGGCCTTGATCCCGCAACAGGCGGCGCGGCTTTTGTTTCGGCTTTTTTCCTTCTCTATACCCTGTCCCGCCTTTTAGGCGGCTTTTTTATCGAGAAGATCGGCTACCTCAAGGTCGTCTTAATCGCAAGCGCCGCCATTACGGTCCTGCTTCTGGCGAGCTTCGTTCTGGGAAAACCGGGGATATACCTGCTTCCTGTTTCGGGCCTCTTTGTATCGCCTATTTATCCCACGATGCTGGCCTTCAGCGTAGGGATCTTCAGGGAAAAAGCCCAGGCCATGAGCCCGGCGATTATTTCCATAGCCTTTGTCCTGAACGGCGTCATACAATACGGCTTCGGCCTTTCAAACCGTTTCCTCGGAGCCCCCTGGGCTTACCGCAGCTGCGTCATGTACGGCGTTATCATGTTTTTTTTGGTACTAAAACTTAGGAAGATGCTGAAGGAACAACTATGATGCGGCAGCGGAAGGCAGTATTTCTTGATATAGACGGCACCCTTCTTTTGAACGGCCAGGGGCCTTTTAAGGATGATCTGGACCAGATCGAAAAGACCTCGGCACAGGGGCACCGTGTTTTCCTGAGTACCGGCAGGGCGCTGGCCAACATTCCGGCGCGGCTGCTTGAATGCCCTTTTTTCAGCGGCATATCGGCAGGCACCGGGACCCATGTGCTTTTGTCGGATTCAACGCATGCCGGGCATGCCGGAACGGAACCGGAAACCATACCAAACAGGTACAAAACAATCTACCACAAGTGGGTGCCCGGGGATCTGGTTGCCGCTATTATCTCATGGTACGCAGCCAGCCGGCGCTGCTGCATCCTTGAAGGCGAGTCCCGCTGTTTTGCCGTTAACAGCCCTTCAAGATCCTATACAGTTGACGAGCCGCTGCGGATAACATCGGAAGGCGAATTTATCAGAAACTATCCTGACGAGATCATCACCAAGCTGACGATTGACGGTTCCATAACAGAAGAAGAAATAGATCTGCTGGAACAATACTTTCAGATCAATACGTTTCCCGATTATTCTGAGGCGATTATCAAAGGTGAAAGCAAAGCCAAGTCCATGGATCTCATACTAACGGCCCTTGGGATCAGGCGGGAAGACAGCATTGCCATTGGGGACAGCGTCAACGATCTTGACATGATCCGGCACGCCGGGCTGGGCATCGCTATGGGAAACGCCTGTACGGAACTCAAAGCCGCAGCAGGGGCAGTTACCGGGAACTGCGGCAGCGGCGGCGTGGCAGAGGCGCTGAAACGCTGCCTTTAGGCAAAGCACAGACAGGCGGTTCAAGACAAGGCGCGGACCGCAAGCACCACAGCGGGTATAGTGAACATACAGAGCACGGTCGAAAGGAAAACCAGGGAACCGGCTTCTTCAGGGGCAGAGCGGTACAGGGAAGCCATGATGGAAGTGCTGGACCCGCAGGGCATGGCGGTAATGAGTACCGCAAGCATCAGAAGGGGGCCCCGGATTCCAAAGGCATAGCAGGCCATGGCGGCCAGGGCGGGAAGTATCGCAAGCCGCATCGCCACAGTCACGTAAATGCGCCAGCGCCCGAATACCTGTCCGGGTTTCGCCTGTGCCAGGGTAATGCCTATGACTATCATCGATAAAGGAGACGTAATGTCCCCTATCATCTTAACGCTCCGGTACACGGGGCCGGGCAGGGTAGCGGAACATATAAAGAGAAGAAAACCGATAAAAGTAGCAATGACGCTGGGATTGGCGAAGGTTTTCCAGGAAACCGCAAGGGCCCGCTCCCCTTCTTTAGAAACAAGCCACGCGCCTATCGAATAAGCCAGAAAACTGAAAGGGATGTTGAAGATCACGGCGTGAAAAACATAGGCAGGGCCCAGAATAGCTTCTACCATGGGATAGCCGATAAAGCCGCAGTTGGAAAAGATAACCCCGTAACGGTGGACTCCCCGTTCAGGACCCTGAATCCTGAGAAGCCGGGGATAAAAATAAGCCAGTAAAAATGAGAACCCGTAAATCAACGCGGAGATAAACAGGGCCGCCCCTGCTTCCCCCAAAAGCTCCCTGCTGAAAGGCCGCTGAAAGGAGGAAAGCAGCATAGCCGGAAGTGAGACGTTCATGATAAACGCCGAAGAATGCTCCGCCATTTCCGGACCTATGACCTTCAACTTCGCGCTGATAAAACCGGTCAGCATGAGCAGAAAGAGGACCGAAACCTGTCCGGCTACATCCACGATTTTACCCCGGCCCGCGTCTCAGGCGGTTTATTCACGAAAAACTATTCTTCCAGAATAAGAAGCGTTTTGGGATCCAGCCGCAAGGCCATGTGTTCCGGGTTGTAAACGTCCCTGTCCCGGGACACCGTAAGGGAGATGTGATCCTGCTTGGGCTCAAGCACTACGATAACATCGAAGAGATCCGCGTAATCCTTCATTAAAAAGGGGATGTTCCGTTTGTCGTACAACGGTTCTTCGCCTTTCACCGTGCAACTGTACCACACCGCAAGGCCCAGGTCTTTCGCGAATTCCTTGACCGCAGCTATCCTGTCCCTGTCCGCAGGAGAAAAGGCGTAGCCGTCTACGATGACGTATTCGGCGTTAAAGCCGCCGTCCGTGATCATCGCCTTGAGGCTCCGGATGATCTGGGCGACAGAGATCCCCTGCTGGTTGAACTTCATCAGCACCCGGTTTTTGACTATCTCGTTCTTTACATCCTGCTCGTTTTCAAGGTTCTTCTTTTTTATAAATTCGTCAAAGATGTCCTCGTACCAGGCCAGGACGTAATCGGTGTGCTGGGTAAAGGAAACATGGATCACCTTTTTAGACTGCAAGAGTTTGTCCAGCGCTATCTGAACCAGCACCGAAGTTTTCCCCAGCCCGCTTGGAGACGCGATAACCGCCATCTCCCCGCTTCTAAGACCGCCATGGATGGAATTCATAAAGATCCGCACCGGACTGCGCTGAACAAGTTCTTCTTTTACCATTTTCCGTTCTCCTATCTCTGCTCTTTCCTGCGTTTTTCCTCATACTCTTTAATGAGGGCTTCGGAAATGCTCTGGGGAACCTTTCCGTATTTTTCAAACTCCATGGTGAACTCCGCCTTGCCCTGGGTAAGGGAACGCAGCACTGTGGAATAACCGAACATCTCGCTTAAAGGGACTTCCGCTTCAACCCGGCTGAAGGTCCCGTCTTCGGTGGAAGCCGATATGACCCCCCTCCGCTGGTTGATAGAAGCGAAGATGTTGCCCTGGAACTCCGTGGGGCCTTCTACGGAAACTTTCATGATAGGCTCCAGGATGCAGGGCTTGGCCTTTACATAGGCCTCCCTGAAAGCGCCGATAGCCGCCAGTTGGAAGGCGATGTCCGAAGAGTCCACCGGGTGGCTCTGGCCGTCGTTGATGACGCAGCGTATGTTGACAATAGGGAACCCGATAAGGCTCCCTTTCTTGACAGCCTCTTTAAAGCCCTTGTCGCATGAAGGGACAAATTCCGTGGGAATAGCGCCGCCCTTGACGTTGTCTACAAAGGCGTACTCGCCTTCCGCATAGGGTTCCATGTAGCCCGCCACCCTGCCGTACTGGCCTGAACCGCCGGTCTGCTTTTTGTGGGTGTAGTTGTATTCCGCCCGCTGGGTGATAGTCTCCCGGTAAGCCACCTGGGGCATGCCGGTATCTACTTCGCTTTTGTATTCCCTGCGCATACGCTCGATATAGACATCCAGGTGGAGTTCCCCCATGCCCTGGATGATAGTCTGGTTGGACTCCGAGTCCACGTAGGTCCTAAAGGTGGGATCTTCTTTTGTAAAGCGGTTCAGGGCCTTTGCCATCTGATCGGCGCTCTTTTTGTCCTTAGGGGTAATAGCCAGGGAGATGACCGGATCCGGAACGAACATGGAGCTCATGGCGTAGTTGAGGCCGCCTCCGCAGAAGGTGTCCCCGCTGGCGCACTCGATTCCGAAAAGGGCCACGATGTCGCCCGGGGCCCCCTCGCTGATATCTTCCATGTTGTCGGCGTGCATGCGCACCAGGCGCCCTACTTTGAACTTCTTCCGGGCTCTGGTGTTTATAAGCTCGTCGCCTTTCTTCAGCGCCCCCTGGTAGATCCGCACGTACGTAAGCTGGCCGTACTGGCCGTCCTCAAGTTTGAAACCCAGGGCCACAACAGGGCTCTTCTCGTCGGCTGAAAGTTCTACGCGCTCTTCGTTCTTTTCCAGATCCAGGGCGTAGTTTTTTACTTCCATGGGGTTAGGAAGGTAATAGCCGACCCCGTCCAGGAGGGGCTGGATACCCTTGTTTTTGTAAGCCGAGCCCACCATGACCGGCACGAACTGTTCCGCCAGGGTCCCTTTGCGTATGGCGTCGCGGATCATGTCTTCAGGGATCTCTTCGCCTCCAAGGTACTTTTCCGCCAAGTCGTCGGAGAACAGGGAAACCGCGTCGATAAGCTCTTCCCGGTATTTCACGGCGTCGGCCTTGAGGTGCGCCGGGATCTCGGCATAGCGGATATCCGTGCCCTGGCCGCCGTCAAAGTAAACCGCCTTCATAGTAACCAGGTCCACCAGGCCCTCAAGCTTGTCCTCAAGGCCGATGGGGATCTGGATCATTACCGCGTTAAGCCCCAGTTTTTCCCGGAGCTGAATCTTCACTTTGAAGGGATTCGCCCCGGTGCGGTCGCACTTGTTGACAAAGGCGATACGGGGAACGTGGTAGCGTTTAAGCTGGCGGTCAACGGTAATGGACTGGGACTGCACGCCCCCTACAGCGCAGAGCACCAGAATCGCCCCGTCCAGCACCCTAAGGGAACGTTCAACCTCGATGGTAAAGTCCACGTGCCCGGGGGTGTCGATAAGATTGATGGTATAATCCTTCCATTCCACCTGGGTAGCGGCGGACTGGATGGTGATCCCCCGTTCCCGCTCCAGTTCCATGTGGTCCATAGTCGCCCCTACCCCGTCCTTGCCCCGGACTTCGTGGATGGCGTGAATCTTATTACTATAGAACAAAATGCGCTCAGAAAGGGTGGTTTTCCCCGAATCGATATGCGCGCTAATCCCGATGTTCCGCATCTTTCGGACCTCTGTCCGCGTGGTGTCGATGCCCATACTTACAATACTCCTTCCTTGACTATCTCCATTGAGACTTTTCACCGGACCAGGGTCCGTTCTAACCGGGTTTTTAAAAGGCCCCCGCTAACAGATTCAGCCTCTTTGTCGAAGTTTACACAGCAAAACGCAATAGACTTCGTTAACTGCTATAATATAGCAAGATTTTCAATGAGTTTCAAGTATGAAA
>JAITEW010000355.1 GCA_031281855.1 Treponema sp. | reverse complement strand
TGCAGGACAAGCTTTCGGGGATAAAAGAGATTCAGACTTTTACCCAGGAAGAAAACGAAGGCGTCAAAATGGGGGAGCATACAAAGGAGTATTCGAGGGTCAACATACGGGCCAATATCGCGTCGGGACTGTACCATCCGGGGATTGAATTCCTCACCTCTCTGGGAACGGTGATAGTAGTAGGCTTAGGAGGGCTTATGGCAAGCAGGGGAAACCTTCCGCTTGCCGATGTGGTAGGCTTTGTCCTGTACCTGAGCCTTTTCTACCAGCCCCTGGCAATCCTGGCCCGGCTGGCCGAGGATGTACAGAACACCTACGCCGGCGCGGTACGGGTCTTCGAACTCCTGGACGCCGAACCGGATGTAAAGGAAGCCCCAGGGGCGGTGAACCTGAAATCCTGCAAAGGCGGGATCGTCTTTGACCATGTGCGTTTCCGGTACAGCGGCGATGAAGAGACGGTACTGGACGATGTGAGTTTTACGGTAAAGCCCGGCGAAACAGTTGCCATTGTAGGGGCTACCGGCGTAGGGAAGACCACGGTGCTTTCGCTTCTGGAACGGTTCTACGATACCCAGGAAGGCAGTATCAGCATCGACGGCCGGGATATCCGCAGCCTCACCCTTTCGTCCCTCAGGAGCCAGATTTCCATGGTTCTCCAGGACACTTTTCTTTTTAACGGCAGCATAGCCATGAATATCGCCTACGGCTCCCCGGGGGCCTCTATGGAAGCTGTCAAAGAAGCTGCCAGGGCGGCTTACGCCGACGGTTTTATCAGCGCCATGCCTTCCGGCTACGATACCATTGTTGGCGAACGGGGGATACGGCTTTCGGGGGGCCAAAAACAGCGCATCGCCATAGCCCGGGCTATTTTGCGGAACACCCCTATCCTGGCGCTGGACGAGGCCACAAGCTCGGTGGACACCGAGACTGAAAGCGAAATACAGCGGGCAATAGACACCCTTTCCGGAACCAGGACCATCATCGTTATAGCCCACAGGCTTTCCACCGTAAGGCAGGCGGACCAGATCATCGTCCTTGAAAAAGGCAGGATTGCCGAACAGGGCACCCACGAAGAGCTCATCGCCAAAGGCGGTATCTACGCCCGTATGGCGGCCCTCCAGGATCGGAAGGAAGAGCCTGCGGCATAGAACGGCGGAAAAAATGAACCTCCGCTGCCAAAAACCATCCGCAGGCTTCTTAAACCGCAGCCGCATGTCTTTCGTCAATGCCCGGAATCACCCGAACTGGCTGGCGTAAAGCCCTGCGTACACGCCGTTAAGCGTCAGGAGGCTTTCGTGGGTTCCCTGCTCAACGAGTTTTCCGTCTTCCATGACCAGGATCGAATCGGCGTTCTGTATCGTGGAAAGCCGGTGGGCTATGACGAAACAGGTTTTGTCTTTCATCAGGGTACGCATGGCTTCCTGGATGCGGATCTCCGTACGGGTGTCCACGTTGCTGGTAGCTTCGTCAAGGATAAGCATGCGCACGTCCAGGAGCATGGCCCTGGCTATGGTGAGGAGCTGCTTCTGGCCCTGGGAGATGTTGATCCCATCCTCGCTCAGCACCGTATCGTAGCCCTTAGGGAGCTGCATGATGAAGTTATGGGCCTGCGCGGCTTTGGCCGCTGCGATTACCTTTTCTTTGAGATCCCCCGCGGCGATGGGGCCGGCGCTGCCTTCCCTTCCCTCAAAGCCGTAGGCGATGTTTTCGTATACCGTGCCCTGGAACAGCCAGCTTTCCTGGAGGACCATGGCGAACGCCAGGCGCAGGCTTTTCCGGGTAACGCCTTCTATCGAACAGCCGTCGATGCTGATAGTCCCTGACCAGGGATCGTAAAAACGCATCAGGAGGTTGATGATAGTGGTCTTGCCGGCGCCGGTTTGGCCCACAATGGCGATAAGGCTTCCCGGCGGCGCCCGGAGGCTTATGTCTTTAAGGATAGGCTTATCCCTGCGGTAGCCGAAACTTACGCCCGCGAGTTTCACGTCCCCCTCTACGGCGCCCAGTTCAGGGGCGCCTTCCGCATCGGGCTTTTCCGGCGGCTCGTCCAAAAGCATGAAGACCCGGTCCGCCGCGGCCGCAGCCGACTGGATCTCGGAAAGTATGTTGGCCGCCTCGTTAATGGGGCCTGAAAATTTCCGGGAATAGAGCACGAAAGAACTCATGTTCCCTAATGTCAAATAACCCAGAAGGTAGAGTATGGCTCCCAGGACGCTGACAAGCGCGAGAGAGAGGTTGTTGATGAAGTTGACCATAGGCCCCAGGCTTGAGGAATAATAGTCAGCCTCGTAGTAGGATACGACCGCTTCCTCGTTGCAGGCGTCGAAACGGGAGATGGTCACTTTTTCCCTGCGGTAGGCCTTGATGGTTTTCTGGCCTGAAACGATCTCTTCCACAAAACCGTTGAGAGCCCCGAGTTTGGCCGAACGTATCCTGAAATAACGATTTATCCGCGCTGTGTTGCGCCTGATAAACATACCCGCAAGCGGCACGGTTACCAGAAAAACAACGCCCAGGACCGGAGAGATTGAAAGCATCATTACCAGGGAGCCCGCTACCGTAACCGCTGTGGTGCATATCTGCAAAAGGTCGTTGGCCAGAGAGGTGTTTATCGTGTCGATGTCATAGGAGATGCGGCTCAGAATATCCCCGGTCTGGCGGGAATCAAAAAAACTCACCGGCAGTTCCATGAGTTTGTCGAACACGTCTTTTCTCATCTGCTTCGCTGTTTCCTGGCTCAAAGAGATCATCTGCACCGAAAGCAGGTAGTTCAGAATCGCCGAAACCAGGTAAAAGAAACCCATCCATCCGCAGTACCAGAACACCCGTTCAAAAACCACAAGGCCCTTGCCGGGCTCAATGGCGTCGATAGCTTTGCCTGAAAGGAACGGCCCCAAAAGGGCCAGGGTGTTGCTCAGGATCGTGAGGAACAGGGCCGTGACGATTCTGAACCGCCTTTGGGCCAGATAGCGCCAGAGCCTGTAGACGGTTTTCAGCACCTTGGCCCTGGATCTCCCGTCTTCCATTTCCGCGGAATTGGGGCTCCTGATGCCCGGAGGGCCGATGCCCAGGGCAGCTCCCGGCCCCCGTTCAGAAGGCACCTGCCGCCTCCTTCCTGCCGGTTTCAGGGGCCGGCCGCCTGCCCATCTGGGACCGGAAGATATCCCGGTACAGCCCGCAGCTTTCCATGAGTTCTTCGTGGGTCCCGTAACCCAGAATGCGGCCCTGTTCCATAACCATAATGTGATCCGCCTGCATCACCGTGCTTATCCGCTGGGCCACAATGATAGAAGTGGTTCCTGTAAAATGCTCCCTGAGTTTTCTGCGCAGTTCGGCGTCTGTGCGGTAATCCAGGGCGCTGGATGAATCGTCCAGGATGAG
This sequence comes from Treponema sp., assembly GCA_031281855.1. Classification (GTDB taxonomy): domain Bacteria; phylum Spirochaetota; class Spirochaetia; order Treponematales; family Breznakiellaceae; genus JAITEW01. The sequence goes on along the minus strand of JAITEW010000355.1, from coordinate 3,475 downwards.
AATCTCCGGCGCCCTGCCTTCTGCTGAAGACGAAAGGGCCCTGGCGATAAGAAGCCGCTGCCGCTGGCCGCCGGAAAGATTGACCCCCCTGGAACCGAGGTTGTAATCCAGGCCCCCGGGAAGCTCGTTCACAAATTCACCGGCCCTTGCGAAACCAAGGCTGCGGAGTATTTCCTTTTCTTCCAGATCCCTACCGAACGAGACATTTTCCCTGACAGTATCCGCAAAGAGCACGTCTTTCTGGAAGCAGATTCCGAATTTGGCGTAGAGTTCGTCAGGCGGTATGCCGCGTATGTCATCGCCGTCAATCCGTATGCGGCCCGAAGAAGGATCGTAAAACCTGAGCAGGAGCTGAAGTATAGTGGACTTTCCGCAGCCTGTTTCCCCCAGTATGCCCAGAGTCTCTCCCTTTTTTAAGCTGAAACTCAAACCTTCCAGAAGTTCGGAGCCCGAAGGGTTTTCGTTATAAGAAAAACTGACGTTTTCAAAACTGATATGGCAGTTGCTGTCAACATGATCCCTGCTGTACAGTTTCAGATCCTCCTGCAGCGCCAGGACCTCGGCGATACGCTTTCCCGAAGCGCTTCCTCTGGATAACATAACGAACATCCTGGTGATAGAAAGGGTGGCGTTGAGTATGATGGTAAAGTAGGTGAGGAACGCCAGAATCACCCCCGGAGGGGTAAGCCCTGCGTTCACCCTGTAGGCCCCTGCGAGGATCACCGCCACCAGGCCCCAGTTGAGGAGGAGGAACATAGCGGGGTTGGTTATGCCCATGATGATGTTGGCCTTGAATTCCCTGCCCGTAACTTCCTCGTTGGCTCCCGCAAAACGGCGTTTTTCATAATCCCCTCTGGAAAGGGCCTTGATGATCCGTATGCCTGTGGCGTTTTCCCTGACAACTCTGACCAGGTGATCCACCCCTTCTTGCAGTCTTGAATAAAGGGGGATGCCTTTACGGAACACGAAGAGGATTACAAGAACCGTAAAGGGCATAGTCGCCAGCAGCACCAGGGTAAGCCGGGGTTCCAGGGTAAGGGTGATGAGTATCCCTCCTAAAAGCAGTATAGGCGCCCGTACACCGATGCGCTGCATGCTGCTTACCAGGCGGTGGATGTTGTAGGTATCCGACGAGAGCCGGGCTATAAGGGAAGGGATAGTAAGGCGGTCGATTTGGGAACAGCTTAAATACGAAATTTTTGAAAAAAGGTCGTGCCGTATGGTCCTGACCGCGTCCCTGGCTACGCCTGAAGCCATACGGTTGGCTATGACATTAGTGGTTACAGCCAGAAGGGCGCAGAGGATCATCCCTCCGCCCCAGAGGAGTATTAAAGGAATACTCTTTTGAGGGACTACCTCGTCAATGAGGTATGCCAGGATCCACGGGAGGAGGAGATCCATGATAGTACCGAAAAATTTGATAGAGAGGCCCCCGCTCATTCTCAGGAAATAGGGTTTTAGGTAGTTAACTATAATTCCCAAAATGAAACCGCCAGGGGGGAGGCCCTCCTTTTTCTATTTTCCGCTAACTATCGCTTTGAGAGTACATCCTTTTCGTACTTTTCAACCTGGCTGTACCAGTCGGCGCCCGGCGCCTTTTCCCGTGAAAGGTATTCGTTCCACACAGCGCCGAAGGGCAGGGTTTTGACCTCTTCCTGCAAAGCCAGGAGTTTGGAAAAGTTCCCCGAATCCTGGAGCTTCTTCAGTTCCCCGTGCGGAAACAGCAGGGCGTAGAGCAGGGCTTTCTGGAAGTTCCGGGCCCCTACTGCCCACGCGGCGATGCGGTTTATACTGGCGTCGAAATAATCCAGCCCGATAAGGACCCGGTTTTCTGCCTTGTTGCGGATTATCTCCTTGGCAATCTCCCTGATCTCGTCTTCAAAAAGGACCACGTGATCCGAATCCCACCGGACCGACCGGGTAACGTGAAGCGCCACTTTGTCGAAGATAGCCAGCAGTGCGGATATTTTGTCGGACACCAGCTCTGTCGGGTGGTAGTGGCCGTTATCCAGAAGCACGTAGATGCCCCTGGAAGCGGCGTAACCGATATAGAAATCCGACGACCCTGTGGTATAGCTTTCAAGGCCTATGCCGAAGAGCTTGCTTTCCACAACATCGACAATGTGGTCCTTGCTGTACTTGACGGAATAAATCTCGTCCAGCGCGTCCCGGAGCCGTTCCCTGGGCCCCAGCCTGTCGGCAGGCACGTCCTTTAAGCCGTCAGGAATCCAGATGTCGTGAAGGCTTGGGCTGCCCTGCTGTTCGCCGAACCATGCGGCTATTTTCCGCGTAGCCTTGCAGTGGCGGATCCAGAAATCCCGGATGTTTTTATCCGGCGATGAAAGGGTCAGGCCGCTTGAGGCCATAGGATGGGAGAACGGCGTGGCGTTAAAATCGAGGCCGATGCCCCGGCTCTTAGCCCAATTGAGCCACGGCTCAAAGTGCCTGGGTTCCACTTTGTCCCTCGACACCGCTTCATCGGCGATAAGGTAGTGGGCATGGAGGTTGAGGCGTTTTTTGCCCGGAATAAGGGAATAGACGAACTCCAGGTCCTTCATGAGCTCATCCTTATTCCGGGCCTTGCCGGGATAGTTCCCTGTAGTCTGTATGCCTCCCGAAAGGGGGCCGGCGCTTTTTTCAAAGCCCGTTACGTCATCGCCCTGCCAGCAGTGCAGGGAAACCGGAATGGAGGCGCATTTTTTTACCGCCTCTTCAACATCGACACCCCATTTTTGATATTCGCTTTTTGCTTTTTCGTACATTCTGCGCCTCCTGATTATTTTCCTTTATATTCTTTTACGTCAAAAGAATTTTTGACTAATCCGGCAAAGCCGTCTTTTACCGCCTGGTCCCCGGCCTGCTTCATCTGCAAAAGTATGTTCCCGATAGCGGTAGCCTCAGCGGGCCCGGCGTAAACCGGCTTTCCGGTATACGCAGCAGTCAGGGCGTTGAGGTAACCGTCTTTGCTTCCGCCTCCGATGACAGACACAGAAGGGTAGTTTTTACCCGTGATTTTTTCCAGGTCCCTGATGGCGATCTTATAGCAGTTTGCCAGGCTTGTGTATACGCAGTAAGCCAGTTCCCCCGGGGTTTCCGGAATCTTCTGCCCTGTGCGTTTGTATTCGTCTTTGATTTCTGAGATCATTGAAGAAGGCGCGAAGAACCGGGGCAGATTGACATCAATGGTCCAGTCCTGCGGCGCTTTCTGTTCGGTCTCCCTGGCCATGGCCTCGAGTTCGGCAAAGCTGTACTTGTCGTTCAGTTCATGCCGCACCGACTGGATGACCCAGAGGCCCATGATGTTTTTGAGAAGCCGTATCCGCCCGTCATGGGCGCCTTCGTTGGTGTACCCTGCCTCGCAGGCCTCAGGGCTCAAAACCGGAGCCCCGGTAACCCCAAGGAGGCTCCAGGTGCCGGAACTGATGTACAAGGCGCCTGAATCCACAGTCGCCACTGCCGAAGCGGTATCATGGGC
>JAITEW010000148.1 GCA_031281855.1 Treponema sp. | reverse complement strand
AGGTCAGCCTCAAAGACAACTCCGCCTCAGTGGACCACAGCGACAAAGCCACCTTAGAGAACCTCAAAGCCGCTGTCACCGAAGCAGGCTACACTATAGCCTAAACTTGCCCCGCAATTGCCTCTGACAAGCCGGGAGCGGTGAAAACCCCGGGAAAAACGCTTGTAGAGTCCGCCTGCGCTATAAAAGACTTGACGCTGGCGTCAAGTCTTCCGATACGCTCCGGCGGGGAATTCCAAATATTTTTCCCGGAATTTTCCCCGTTCCCGGCATTTCACGAAAAATGCGGGTCAAGTTTAGCCCTTAAGCGGGAGGGAAAAAAGTTCTTCCAAGAAAGCGGCTACGCCGTCTTCGGCGTTGGATGCCAAAACAAAGTCCGCTGCGGCTTTGACCGTGTCTTTGGCGTTAGCAGGGGCTGCGGAAAAACCGGCGGTTTCAAACATAGGGAGGTCGTTTTCTTCGTCCCCAAAGGCCAGAACCTCCTGGCTGGTAAGCCCCTGGTGCTCCAGGGCGATGCGCAGGCCCTGCCCTTTTGATACCCGGGAATTCATGATTTCCAGAAAATTCCTGTAAGTGCGGGCAATGTAGATACTCTTGCCAAAACGTTCCTCAAGCCTGGGCCTTATGGTATCCTGGACTTCAGGTTCAGCCAAAAACATGCTTTTAACCGCCCTCTTCAACCCGGGTCCTTTAAGAAAAGTTTTTAGATCCCCGATTTCGGCGAGAAGCCCGGTATGGTTATAATACATATCCCGTTCGCTTCCTTCTTTTTCGGCTACAAGGATCTGGCCCGGGTGCTCCGCTGTTCCGGGAAAAAAAACATGGTAATAAACCCCCAGTTCCCGGGAAAGATCGATGCAGTAATCCACCGCGCCGGGTTCAAGAAGGCAGGTATGGAGGATTTTTGTTCCGGGCATACTGGCTACAATAGCGCCGTTGAAATAAACCATAGGCCCTTCGGCTCCAAGGGGGAGCCTGAATTTCTCAACCGCCTCTATGGCCCGGCCGGTGGCAATGATAATCCGGACGCCCCGTTCCTGGCAGGATCGGAGGGCCCGGATGGTCCGCTCGCTTAAAACAGCGCCGGGCCTTAAGACAGTTCCGTCAAGATCCAGGGCCAGGGCTTTAATGTTTTCAGGATTCAAGTTAGTTGGCATAAGGCATTATAAAACAATGCAGAGACAAAAAACAGGGCTTCTCAGCGTTAAATCCGCCAGTCCTGCCCGGAGGCGACCCCCCGGGTAGGCTTAGACGGCGTCGCCTTCTTTTACGGACGCATTGGCGTCGCTTTTACTGGTATGACGCCGTATGCCTGCCCGGGGGGGTCCCTCCGGGCAGGGCTGGCGCTTTAGGTTGAAGAAGTTTTTTGTCCGGCTAATCCTACCCAGAACGGCTAAACTTGACCCGCTATTTTCGTGAAAATAGAGGGTCAAGTTTAGGGGGGTTACAGAGCGGGTTCTTCTTCAGGAGGAGGTACTTCTTCAGCAGCTGCTTCTTCAGGAGGTGCTTCTTCGGGCTGGGAAGATCCGTAGAACCTGATGCCGATGCCGAGCGTGGGTTTTACGCCCCAGTGGATGCCCCAACTGGACCAGGAATCGGACACATTGTTGTTGCCGACCCCTACTTCCAGGTTCCGGTGATTGAAGATGTCAAAATACATGGTAGTAGAGGCCAGCATGTAAAGGGTCTGGGTAAAGTAGTATTCCAGTCCCAGGAAGGTACCAAGGCCTAATTGGAAGAGTTTTTCTTTCCTTAAATTATAAACGCCGGGACTGGTCAGGCTGCTGTTCAGGTAATTCGGTTCCCAGTGATCGCCTGCGAAATACAGAAAGTGCAGGCCGATGCCAAAGGGCACCTTGAGGCGCTGGCTGTCGTAGATATTGAAAACCGGCGCAAGAAGGGTATCTGACGTAAAAAGCGAATAAAAGTCAGAATCCGTAGGCGAAGTGCCAAAAAGTTTCCGGCCAAAGGAAACATCCTCAAAGAGCCCGAAACCTACCCGTTCAGTGAGATTGAACATGAATCCCATACCCAGGGCGATGGCGGCCAGGTCGGTTTTGTCCTCTATATGACCGCTTTCTTCCTTGCCATTGGCAAAATGAACCGGTACAGAAGCGCTCAACTGGACCTCAAACGCATAACTCATAGCTGTTATAAGCATAAAGACGAGTAATAGAGACATTGTTTTTTTCATGATTTTTTTCCTTCTCTTTCTTTAATAAATTTTTCAATGAAGGTTTAAATAACCTCCTAAACAATAATTATGTTTAGGCCAGGAAAAAAAACAATAGCAAAAACAGAATTATTTTTATAATTTTGTAATTATATTTTTATTATTTGAAAATTCCTTGAATTCCTTTAGAAGAGAAATTAGTATTTTAATGAAGGAGACTTTTCAAAAGCCGGTATTTTGAAAAGCCTCAAAATTTTAAGGAAAAAAATTGCTGATTATCAAAAAATTTTTCAATGTGAGGTTTTCCCGAAACTTCAGTTTTGGGGAAAACAGCCTTAGATTTATGGGAGTGGCTCATGTATTAATACTATGCGCCTTTTTTTCAGCCTGCGCCGGAGGCGGTTCGGTCCGGGACGGCTCAGGTTCATCAGGAGCGGCTTGGAGCGACGATCCCTGGCCGGATAACAGCGCCTGGAGCGATGACCCCTGGCCTGACGACAGCGGCTGGGGCGACGATCCCTGGCCGAACAGCAACGCCTGGGGTGAAGAGACCTGGACCGGTAACGATGTCCGGAGCCCGGGAATCTTGGGCGGCTCCGGGACAAGAACCGTATCATCACGTACTTCCGTTCAGGCTCAAACGCAGCGGAGCCAGCCTGGGCAGAACCAGCAAGCCCCTGCCCGGCGGCAGCCTGCAGAACAGCGGCCCGCTGGGCAAGCGCCTGCGCAGCCAAAGCCCGCTCAACAGGTCCCGGCCCGGCAGGAGCCGGCCCAACAGCAGCAGCCTCGACAAACGCCCGCACAGCCAGAGCCTGTTCAGCGGCAGCCTATAGAACAAGCCCCCGCTCAGCAACCCGCCCGGCAGCAGCCTGCTGAACAGGTGCCCGCCCGGCAGAGGCCGGAGCAAACCGGGTTGTCCATACCGTTAGAGCCTGGGGAATGGCGGCTTGTTGAAATACGAAAGGCCGGGGAGGAACCCCTCATAATTAACCGTGACAAGCTCAGGCAGGAAGGCTACGATGATCTCTTCACCCTGACTATGGCCAAAGGTTCCCTGAACGGTAAAGGAGCGCCTAACTACTTCAGTGCGCCTGTTACAGCAGGGGCAAATAACTCCATCACAGTCAACGATTTTAAGAATACTACCGATCCTAACTTTAACCCTGAGTATCTTGTCGAAAAGGAATATTTCGGGTATATTGCAAGAGTTAAGAGTTACCGTACCGGCAGCGGCAGGCTGGAATTTATGACAACAGATGATAAGGGTAAGGAAACCGTACTGGTATATACAAAATAATGGTCCATGAAATTTCACTCATTCTGGTTTTTACAGCAGGTGTACTGTCTTTTTTTTCACCTTGTATATTGCCCCTGATCCCTTCGTATCTCAGCCTGATGGGCGGCATGAGTCCGGACAGTGCTTTGGGGCGGCCGCGGCTCATAGCGGGAACGGTTAGTTTTATACTGGGTTTCAGCGCGGTATTTATCACCCTCAGCCTGCTTTCTTCCGCGGTTTTTACGGTTTTAGGCGGCGTTTCAAAGTACCTCAACATAGCGGCAGGGGTTATCGTCATCATCTTAGGGCTGAATGTCATCTTTGATTTTCTTTCTTTTCTGAACTACGAAAAACGGTATCATATAAAAAAGCGTCCCAGGAGCATTGCGGGCGTATTTGCCGCAGGCATGGCCTTTGGCGCCGGATGGACTCCCTGCATAGGCCCCATCCTTACAGGTATTCTGCTCCTGGCCGGCCAGCCGGGAGAAACGGCAAAGGCGGCTTTATACCTGGCGGTCTATTCCTTCGGCCTTGGGCTGCCCTTTCTCGCAGCGGCGTTTTTTTTCGACCGCTTCCTGGCCAAGGCGGAACGTCTGCGCTCCTCTCTGCCCCTGATACGGCGGATAAGCGGCGTCCTTCTCATTCTTATCGGCATCCTCATCCTGTCAGGCCGTTTCGCCGCGCTAAACATCGTTATCCGGCAATTCCAGTACCGCTACATAGACTGGGCCGAAGACAAGGCCCTGCCTTTCCGCATCTTCGCCAATTGGCTTACCTGGATTCAGGCGCTATAATTGTAACAAGGAAATTAATAGGGAAGTTAAAATGAAGAAGTCTAAATCTAAGGCTGCTTTCTCAAAAGCTGAAGTTTTGGGAAAGCCTCTGCTGCCTGTTCTTGTTTTCGTGGTTTTAACGGCCGCTTTGCCCGACAGGGCGGCGGCGCAGAACACCGGGGGTCTTTCGTATCAGGCTGCAAAGGCTTTTTCGGACGCCGGGATTCCGGTTCTAAAACAGCCGGTGAATCCTATTGATTTCACCCTCCCTCTCGTGGGCGGCTCAAATCAAAAACTGTCCGACCTCAGGGGCAAAGTGGTTTTTCTCAACTTCTGGGCCACCTGGTGCCCCCCTTGCCGGCAGGAGATGCCCTCTATGGAAACCCTGTACCGGCGCTTCAAGGATCAGGGCTTGGAACTCCTTTCGGTTAACTGCGCCGAAAAACGGAATGACGTGTTATCATTCATGAACCAGAACAAGCTCAATTTCCCGGCTGCCCTGGACACATCCGGATCGGTCAGCGGCCGTTACGGGGTGCAAGCCCTCCCTACCACCTACATCCTCAACCGTGAGGGCAAGATAGTCCTCAAAGTAGTAGGCAGCCTCAAGTGGGACGACCCGAAGATAGCCGCCGCCTTTGAGACGCTTTTGAAAATGTGAAATCGCAGGGGTATAGCGACAACCGCTTATTTATGGTAAAAACAGTTATGAATATAGCCAGGAACACCATAGTCAGCTTCGACTACACGCTTACCAACGACAGCAGCCAGGTCCTTGATTCCTCTTTCGGCGCTGAACCTCTGGCGTATCTGCATGGGCATGGGAACATCATCCCGGGCCTGGAGCAGACGCTTGAGGGGAAAAATCAGGGCGACAGTTTCAGGATAAAAGTAGCCGCTGCCGACGCCTACGGGCTGCGGGACGACAACTTGATTTTCAGCATTCCCAGGAACCGTTTCGGGGACGAGGCCGTAGAAGAAGGCATGGAATTCCAGGCCCAGACCCCGGACGGGGGCTACCGCATCGTCAGGATTGCGGCAATAGCAGGCGATAAGGTTACTATAGACGGCAACCACCCGCTGGCGGGAATGGACCTCACCTTTGACGTTACCGTCAGGGACATCCGCGAAGCCAGCGAAGAGGAGATAGCCCACGGCCATCCCAACAACGCGCATCACCATCATGGGGAAGAAGGGTGTGACGGCTGTGGCAACTGCGGAACCCAGGGCTGCTGCGGGCATTAGATCCCTCTAAGGCCCCCTTCCTGCCGTTCCTTTACTCCGTTCTCTGCCTTACCCTGTTGAGCCCTTCGTTGGCCTCCCGGTAGCCGGGGTTGAGGCGGACAGCCCGCTCGTAGGCTTCCAGCGCAGGGGCATAGTCGCCGACAGCTTCCCGTACCGAGCCCAGGCGGTACCACCAGAGGGCCAGGACAGGTTCCAGGCGCACCGCTGTGGTGTAGGCAATGTCGGCGCGGCGGAATTGCCGCTGGAGCCTGAAGATTTCACCTATAAAAAAATAGGCTACCGAAGCCCGCTCGCCCTGGGGCATAGCGTTGACATACCGCTGCATGTACCTGAGGGAACTGGCGTAATCGTCCAGGTAGAAGTACGCTTCTCCCATAGTTTCTACAATGCGGAATTCGTCGGCAAAAAGACGCAGCCCCCTGTCCCCCCAGGTGATTACATCGGCGTATTTGCGCTGCCGCTGGAGCGCCCAGGTGAGGACCGTGTATGTGTCCCTCGTAGCGGCGTTCCTGGAAATTTCATCGGTACAGATCCGAACCGCTTCGTCGTAGTAGACTTCCGCTTCCTGAACGCGGTTCCGGGATTCAAGGTCCCTGCCGGTATGGTAGTTCTGCAGGGCGTCAGCCCGCCCCCCTCCGGTTTGGGAAAAGCCCGGCACAGAAATGATGAAGAAAAAAATGAGCGTCCGAACAGCACATCGCATAACCTTATTATTCAGCTTATTCATCGCTTATTTCCAGGTGTTTGACCGCAGGCAGGGAAGCCCCCAGGCCCTGGAGGTCCCCGTACATGCCCGATATGTTTTTCATGAACCGCTCTATCTGTTTTTCCCGTTTAGCCCAGGACCGCTCCTGGACCCTCCGTTCAGCCTCAAGGTCGCCGTGCATCTCGATATAAGCCTCAAGCATGGCTTCGACCCGCTGCTTGAACTGGATTCCTGTAAGGTAATCGAAAACAAGCTCGGCCTTCCCCGCCTTGCCTTCGCTGGCTATTTTAACCTGCGCCACAGCCTTGAGGCTTTCCCGCAGCGCCGTTGCCAGCGCCGGGGCGTACTTGACATCGGCCACCCAGACCCCGTCAATAAAGGCAAAGCCCGAAACCTCAGGAGGCAGAGCTTCTGAGGCAATCACCGCGATTTCAGCCCTGATGTTCCGCATGTCTTCCTTTAGTTTAGGTATCCACGCTGAAGACCAGTTTTTGGTCCTTTTGAGCTCCCAGACAATCCTGCCCGCTTCCCTGCCGGAAGAAAGCTTTACGGTCTGGATGATGTCCCCGCCTTTCTTCCCGGTTTCCACAGGCGTAACAAGGTCGTCAGGGAAATACTCGCCCAGAATCTGTTCCATTTCCTGTTCCAGCACCTCGCCCTGAAGCTGCATGGAACCCTGTTCGGCCTTTTTCTGGCCTTCCTTCATCTTGTCGTTCAGGTCCGCGATGATCTTTTCCTTTTCCCTGAGCTTTAAGCGGTATTCTTCTTCCACCTGGGCCTGGGCCCGGGAAAAGCTGTTTTTGATTTCAGCGGTGAGTTTTTCCTGGTATTCCATTTCCAGGGAATGGCGGGACTCTTCCAGGTCCCGTTCCCGCTTGAGGAGATCCGTTTCCTTTTTGCGGTAATCCGAAAGGCGCTTGTTCGCTTCCTCGATTTCCTCGTTTTTTACCGCCAGCTCCTCGTTCATCTGCCTGCGGGCCTTTTCCTGGGCTTCCGCCCGTATGCGCTGGTACTCCTCGTCCCGCTCCTTTTCCAGCCGCTCGGCGGTTTTCTTCTCCGCCTCTTTCCGCGCCCGGACCAGCTCGTCCTCCTGGGACTTTTTGAGGGTTTCGATCTGCCTGTCGTATTGCTCCCGGAGCTGGGCGCCTATCTGTCCCGCGATCACCTTGGTAAGCGGGAATTCCCTGTTGCAAAAGGGACACCTGATGCCGCCGCTGTCCGCACTGTTTATGGCTTCGTTCATACTGAATACTAGCATTTTTAGGCAAAACAATGAAGCGTTTTACATTCCCACACCGTATAGATGGGTAAGGAGATCCCAGTGCAAAGGCTCAACCCCTTGAACGACGTGGCTTTTACCAAGAGTTTTGGTGAAAAAGGCTGCGAAAAACAGCTCATTTCCCTGCTGAATGCCATCCTCCAGCGTACAGGCAGAAACACCATCACCAGCGTCGATATCATCCCCCACAAAACCCTCCTCCCGGAGACCTTCAGCGGGAAGACCAGTATCCTGGATGTTCACGCCGGAACCGCAGATGGAAGGAGATTTATCGTTGAAATACAGCGGCAAAACGAATATAATATAGAGCGCCGTACTCTTTTTGGCTGGGCCAAGGAATATGTCCGGGGTATCCATGCCGGCCAGGACTATAGTGAACTGCCCGATGTGGTGGCAATCAACATCCTGGATTTTACGAATCTTGAGGCAGAGGACTTCCATACGAGCTTCCACCTGTGGGAGGACCGGGAGCGTGGATTGAAACTGACCGATGCTGTGGAAATACACTTCATAGAGATGCCGAAGTTTCGGAAACTGGCGGAAAAGGACCTGAAGGATAACAGGCTGCACCGGTGGCTGTCGTACCTGGACGAAGAGACACCGGCAAAGATACTGGAGGAGATTATGCTGACAGACCCGGTGATAGAAGAAGCGAAGAAAATGATGGACGTGATAGAGCAGGACGATGCGTTGTACCACTCGTATACGCTGTACCAGATGACGCTTATGAGGGAACTGAACGTGAAACGAGGAGCCAGGATTGAAGGCCAGAAAGAAGGCCTTAAAGAAGGTCTGAAAGAAGGCCTGAAAGAAGGCAGGAAAGAAGCGTTTATCGAAGTTGCACGAAAGATGAAAGACCTGGGCGAGGAGGCGGAGAAAATTACCGCTGTTACCGGGCTTTCTGCGGAGGAAATCGGCGAGCTTTGATTCGCCTTATGCGCCGTTGCGGTTAAATTTTTCTTTATTATTTATTACTTATCCCTTATTATTTCCCGAATACTCCGCCCACCGGACCCGCCCGGCCCTGACGGCGTCGCGGAGCTTTTTTTCCTGATCGTTTAAGGAACGGGAAACGCCGCTTTTTACTTCCAGGAAGATAACTTCCTCAATTGCCTGTTCGTTCATGCCCTTAAAAACGATAAAGTCCACGGGCTTCCCGATAAAGCGGCAGTCGCCGGGATCAAAGGGAAAGCCCGGCAGCAAAGGCGCTATTTGTTCCGAGACCAGCCCCCCCAGGACCGCCCTCGACTGCTTGAGCCGGGTCCTGACAATTTCCTCAACACGGCCGCTTTCCCACTCGGCCCGCTCCTGCCTCCGCCCCTGGGAAAGCCCAATTTTCCGCCCCGCGAGAAGAAAGTGCAAACAGAACGTCAGTACCACGCAGAGAAGGGCGATAACTTGAGGGCTGAGCACTTCAAATTCCATGGCTCATCGTTGCATGATTACGATAGATTTGTAAACCTCAGGGGCTTGTTTGTGCAGGAGCCGTTTATTTTTCCGTCAGGTTGAAGACCCCGTCCCCTTCGTATTTGTCGATAGTGCCCCGGTTGTCCAGGATAATACCGCTCACATATCTAATACCAAACAATTTTTTGCAGCACTATTTTTACTTAAAACATATACTTCAACCCCGCTTTCACAAAACTATTGTTCCGGAACTGGCCGAAAAGTCCTTCATCGCTGCCCGCGAAGATGCAGGCTGAAAGTTCAACGGCTACATCGTTATTGGTCCAGATGAAAGAAGGGGTACCAAGGCACGCGCCCGATTCAACTTCCCAAAGGCACGCGGCTTTTAGCTCCAGTTCGTCGCGCAGGAATTTTTTTGAAAGCGCGGCAGTAATGCGCGTTGCCGTTATGCCGCTGCCGGCCTCAATGTCCTGGGGGCCGCTGATTTCACCGTCAAGCAGACGCGCTGTTTCGTTGCACTGGAGGTTCAGGTTGACGCCCGTGAAAAGGTCGCGGTCAAAACCTAGGGACCATGCAAGGGACGGGTTGTAAACCGATCCGTCATCGCCGTCAAGATCGTCTGTCAGGTTCGCCGCCAATTCGGCGCGGAGATTGAAACCGGCGATAACCTGGGCGTAATCAAGGCCAAATTGGTGGTAGGGGTTGTAGACGAAGGTTGCTACCGGCAACAGCGGTGTTCCTGTAGGCTCTGTCACCGTAACTACCGGTGTTGTGAGACGCCCATAGTAATACTGGAAACCTATGTCTGCCGCGCCTCCTATGGTTGTGGTGAAGCGCAGGCCGGCCTGCGCGTAGTCAAGGGTTGTGCCGGGGCGTATAATATTCGACTCAGGAAGCTGGCTTATCATTGCCATTTGCGCCGGGGCCCAGCGTCCGCTTTCTGCAAAATACGGACCTTCAAAGTTAGGCACAAAAATGCCTTCCAGTTTGGAGAACTGCCCGAAACGGAACGAGGCGTGGACGAGGGGACGGGGGATTTTAAGATTCATCATGTTGCTTAAATCGCTCAAGTCCGAATAG
>JAITEW010000167.1 GCA_031281855.1 Treponema sp. | reverse complement strand
GAAGAAGACTCGAACTTCCATGCTTTTAACGGCACTGGTACCTGAAACCAGCGTGTCTACCAATTCCACCATCTGGGCCTGGATATACAATACCGCATTTGGGTTGAAAAAGTCAACCGGTAGCCGCCGGGGTGTTACGATATAGCTGTTTCCAAAGCCACTTCCATCATCCGGGTAAAGGCGGTCTGCCGCTCTTCGGCGCTGGTAATTTCATGGCTGATGAGGCTGTCGGAGATGGTGAGCAGCGAAAGAGCTTCCCTGCCGTATTTGGCGGCCAGGGTGTAGAGTTCGGCGGTTTCCATCTCCACGCAGAGGCAGCCGAAGTTGGCCCAGAGCTTCCATTCCTCAGGGTCTTCGGTATAAAACATGTCCGAAGAAACTACGGGGCCTACAGCGGGTTTCCAGCCCCGGCTGACCGCGCTGTCCCAGGCTTGTTTGACCAGGCTGAATGACGCTGTAGGCGCGTAATTCCTGCCGCCGAAGCGGATGTTGTTGGCGCCCGAATCGGTGCAGGCCGAAAGGGCGATGACCAGGTCCCGGATTTTGAGGCTTTCCCGGATAGACCCGGCGGTACCGATGCGTATGGCCCGTTTTACCCCGTAGTCCCGGAACAGTTCGTTTACATAGATCGAAATTGAGGGTATCCCCATGCCGGTACCCTGCACGGAAACCGGTTTGCCCTTGTAGGTTCCGGTATAGCCGAACATGCTCCGCACCTCATTGTACCGCCTGGCGTTTTCCAGAAAAGTTTCGGCAATGAATTTCGCCCGCAGGGGATCGCCTGGGAGAAGGATGGTTTCGGCGATTTCCCCGGGTTTTGCTGCAATATGGACAGACATACTGTTACTATAGTTATTCGCTTCAAAAAAGTGAAGCCGGGACGTTAACAGCCGGGGTTTTCTCAAACTTTCTCAAACTATCAACTTTGAAAAACCTTGAGCTTGTTCCAAAAACTGAAGCTTTGGAACAGTTTCCCTTGATAGACATTTCCCCGGCTGCCGGGCTATAGTGTGGCTGTGGACAGGAAAATCGGCATCGGCATCGACACAGGCGGAACGTATACCGACGCGGTAATTTACGACTTCAGGACGAAGAGCGTCTTGGGGACCGCCAAGGCTCTTACTACGCGGCAGGATCTTTCAGAGGGGATCCTTGAGGCCCTGGACAAGCTTCCCGGCAGCCTCCTCAGGGAAGCGGAGATCATCTCCCTTTCCACGACGCTGGCCACTAACGCCTGCGTCGAGGATAAAGGGGGGCGCGCCGCTCTTGCCTTCTTTGGCGGCGATGAGAAGATCATCAACGAGATGGGCGGAAAATACGGCCTCCCAAGGGCCGAGGAAATGCATATACAGGAAAGTTTCACCACGTTTACCGGGGGCATAGAAAGGGAGCCTGACTGGGATTATTTTTCCCAGGGCATTGAGGAAAAATTCAGCCACCTCGACGGCGCGGGGATTGTGGAAATTTACGCCATGAAAAACAACGGCGTAGTGGAAAAAAAGGCCAAGGAAATTTTCCGGAAGAAATTCAATATCCCTGTGGTCTGCGGGCACGAACTTTTTTCAGAACTCAATTCCCTCCAGCGCGGTTCCAGCACCCTTCTTAACGCCCGGCTTTTCCCGGTAATCGAAGAATTCCTCAAGGCGATACAAAAGGCCATAGCCCGGCGGGACATTAATGCCGAAACAGTTATCGTCCGTAGCGACGGCAGCCTTATGTCCGGCGGTTTCGCCTCTATGCGGCCTGTAGAGACGCTCCTCTGCGGCCCCGCGGCCAGCATCGCCGGGGGGATCTGGCTTTCAGGGGAAAAGGACTGCGTCATCGCGGACATGGGGGGAACCACTACCGATATAGCGCTGGTAAAGAACGGCGTCCCTGTAAAGGCTGTCGAAGGAGTGTCTATCGGGAAATGGAGGACCTTTGTTCACGGCTTTTACATCAAAACCCTGGGGCTCGGAGGCGACAGCGCGGTGCATTACAGCGACAACCGGCTTTTTCTTGAAGATTACCGGGTCATTCCCTTTTGCACAGCAGCGGCCAGGCACCCCAGGATCATCGACAACCTGCGGGAACTGGCCGAAAGCCATACGGCCCATTCCCTCTATATCCACGAGCACTACGTCCTGGTTGCGGACATCAAAGATCCGGATCGCTATACCGACGCTGAAAAGCGTTTCTGCGATGCCTTGCGGAAAGGGCCCCTTATCCGCAGGGAAGCCGCCGCGGTTATGGACACCGACATTTACAACCTCAACGTCTCCAGGCTTCTGAAAGAAGGGGTGGTGCAGATTTGCGGTTTTACCCCTACTGATGTTATGCACATTAATAATGATTTTTCTGTTTATTCCCGTGAAGCGTCCCTTTGGGGCGCCAGGTTCGTTGCCTTTAACCTGGGCATATCCGTAGAGGACTTATGCAGCCAGGTGTATGACGAAGTAAAGAAAAAACTCTACATCAGCATCGTGAAGATCCTCCTTGAGAATCAGGACAAGTACTATCTGAAAAACGGAATCGATGCCGAAACCGAAAGGTTTATACTGAAGAGCTACGAGTCCGCAAAAAAGGGCGGCTCCCTGGTTTCCCTTACATTCAAAACTGATTTCTCCCTCGTAGGCATAGGCGCGCCGATCCACCTCTTCCTCAACGATGTGGCCGCCCTTCTGGGAACCAGGGCCGTGGTTCCTGAACATTTCGATGTTGCCAACGCCATCGGGGCTGTAGTAGGGAACATCCGCGCTTCATGGACCGCCGACATACGGCCGGTATACGCAAGCGGGGGGCTTACAGGCTACACGGTTTTCGGCTATAACCGGAGCGATTCCTTCAGGACCCTCAAAGAAGCCGAGGCATTCGCTGTTTCCGAGGCTGAGACAGGCGCCAGGGAAGAAGCCTTCAAGCGCGGCGCCAAGGGGGAACTAAAACTGACTGTGGAGATCAACAAGAACGAAGGTTCCGCCAAGGACGGCGTTTTTTATATGGGCACAGCCGTTACCGCCTATGCCGCGGGCTTTCTGGACTCTTAGGAAAAAGGCGGTATAGCGCAAGCGGAGTTAATCCCAGGAGCCCGTTTTGCGGGTCAATTTTAGCCCGGAAAGCGCCGCTGTTAATTACTGAACGGCAGCTCAGCATTCAGGGCCAGGCGGTTCTTTTCCTCATGCCTGTTGACTGCGGCGATATTGTCTTTGAAAAGCCTTTCCAGTTGGGGATCGAAAAATTTGTGCCAGCTCCGGTTCATTACCGCTTTGAA
>JAITEW010000180.1 GCA_031281855.1 Treponema sp. | reverse complement strand
GTATCATCTACCTGGCAGCACTGTCCGGCATCGATCAGGGCTTGTACGAAGCGGCCATAATTGACGGTGCCGGCCGTTTCCGACAGATGATCAGCATTACCATTCCCTGTTTGCTGCCCACCATCACGGTCCTTTTTATCATGAGAATAGGGAACATTATGAGTGTGGGCTACGAAAAAGTGATACTCCTCTATAACCCCACCATTTATTCCACTGCGGACATTATCTCCACCTACATCTATCGCAGGGGGCTTTTAGAAACAAATTACGGAATTTCCACTGCTGTGGGAACCTTTAATTCTACAATTAATTTTATCTTTGTCTGGCTCGCCAACAGGCTGAGTAGATGGCTTTCTGAAAACAGTTTATGGTAAGGCGCCGGTATGACCTGGAAAAAGAGCATACCTAATCGGGTCTTTGACATTTTTAACGTTACTCTGCTGACAATACTCAGCCTTTTTTTTGTCTACCCCCTGATTTATGTGATATTCGCTTCCTTCAGCAATCCCACGGAATTCGTAAGGCATTCGGGCCTTTTGCTGCGGCCCCTGGGTTTTTCTTTCAGGGGTTACAACATGGTACTCAAAACCCCCCATATTTTAACCGGGTATTTGAATACCGCCTTTTATGTGATCGCTGGCGTGGTTATTAATATGATCATGAGCTGCCTTGGGGCCTATGTTCTCTCCCGCAGGCAGC
Source organism: Treponema sp. (assembly GCA_031281855.1). Classification (GTDB taxonomy): domain Bacteria; phylum Spirochaetota; class Spirochaetia; order Treponematales; family Breznakiellaceae; genus JAITEW01. Next base: position 2,801 of record JAITEW010000180.1, on the reverse strand, counting down.
TTTATATTAGAAAAGTCATGACCATGGGCATTGTTTTTACTATGTATTTTTCAGGCGGGTTGATCCCGTTCTTTTTGGTGGTCAAGGGTCTTGGCCTCTACAACTCCAGGCTCGCCCTCCTCTTGCCGACGGCAATCAACACCTGGAACCTTATCATCATCCGTACGTCTTTTTCACAAATACCCGCAAGTCTTGAAGAAGCGGCCCACATTGACGGCGCCAATGACTTTATTGTTTTGCTGCGGATCATCGTCCCGGTGGCAAAAGCCACCATTGCGGTAATGATCCTTTTTTACGCGGTTCAGCACTGGAACGCCTGGTTTAACGCCATGATATTCCTGCGGGAAAGGAACAAATACCCTTTGCAGCTTTTTTTGAGGGAGATTTTGTTGTACGGAAGCGTAAATGACATCAATACCCTTGCCTCGGGGGACGAGATGATGGACACCCTTACCATAAATCTTATCAGGTACTGCACTATTGTAATTTCAACAGTACCGGTTCTCTGTATCTATCCCTTTCTGCAAAAATATTTTACCAAGGGCGTTATGATAGGTTCAGTAAAGGAATAGATTTATCACCTGGACACACCGGAAAAAGTGTACCGCGATGGCTATGGGCCTGATGTTCAGACAGGCATGGCAATCCATCAGCTTGAACGACTTTCCGGCGGAGACAAGCCCTTCGCACTTTTTCTTTTCCTGGGAACCCCTCATCCTCCCTGGGTTCCGGAGAATGTGCCAGGCAAATACCTGGAACCGTGGATCACGGCGAACATTTCGGCGCCCATGGACGGCACGACAAAAATATTTTTTATGCGGGAAATCAACGACACCTTTGAACCCTGTACTTGGTACGAAAAGAATTGGACTAAAGATCGCGTCGTTCTCAGGACAGCGACATCATCTTGTTAATGATACATTAAGCAGCCCCTCCAGTTCCCCCACCATGCGGTCAAAGGCTTTGCAGGCGGCCTCCACCGGGGCGGGGCTTGACATGTCCACCCCGGCGACCTTGAGGGACTCAATGGGGAAACGGGAACCCCCCGATTTGAGGAAGGCGAAGTAATCCCGCCGTTCCGTTTCTCCTCCCGCGAGAACCCGCTCCGCCAGGGCCAGGGAGGCGGAGACCCCGGTGGCGTATTTGTACACATAGAAAGCCCGGTAGAAATGGGGTATCCGCAGGCCCTCAAGATCGCTTGATTCCTCAAAGACCATGCGGGGGCCGAAGTATTTCTCCAGAAGCTTCCGGTATTCGGCCCGCAGTATATCCGCGGTAAGGGGGGTGCCTCCCTCTTCCAACTCGTGGGTACGCCTCTCGAATTCGGCGAACATAGTCTGCCGGTAAAGGGTTGCCAGGAGATCGTCCAGCCGCTTGTTCACCAGGTAGAGTTTGAGTTCCCGGGACTCGGCGGTTTTAAGCAGGTAGCGGAAGAGGAGTTCCTCGTTAAAGGTGCTGGCCACCTCCGCCTCAAAGATAGTGTAGCCGTAGTGCATGAAGGGGTTGGCCCTGGCCGAATACCAGGAATGCATGGAGTGGCCGCCCTCGTGGGCCAGGGTGAATACGTCGCGGACACTGTCGTCTTTGTAGTTCATCAGGATGTAGGGGTCGCCGGTATAGCTTCCCGCCGAGAAAGCGCCGGAACGTTTGCCCTTGTTCTCGTAGCGGTCGGCCCAGCGGCCCAGGAGCCCGGCCCGCAGGGTATCCACATACTCGTCCCCCAGGGGCGCCAGGGCTCGGGAGATCAGATCCACCGCCTCGTTCCAGCTTGTGCGCTTCACCGCTTTTTCCACTATGGGGGCGTATACATCGTAGTGCCGCAGTTCCGGAAGTTGGAGGGCCTTTCTGCGCAGATCGTAGTAACGGTGCAGGGGGCCGAGGCCGGCGCTTACCGCGTTGATAAGGTTGTCGTATACCGTCTCGTCCACCTTGTCGGGAAAGAGGGCGGCCTGGCGGGCGGAAGCGAAACCCCGAACCCTGGCGTGGATAACGTCGTTTTTGACGGAACCGGAGTAGAGGCTTGCCAGGGTGGTTTTATGGGCCTCAAAGCGGCTGTAGAAAGTTTCGTATGCCCGGCGGCGGAGATCCCGGTCAGGGTTTTCCATAAAGACCGACCAGGTAGACTGGGAGAGGGGCCGGGGCCCCTCGGGGGTATCCACCGTGCCGAAGTCGATATCCACGTTGGTGAGAACCGAGAAGGTTTCCTGGGCCAGTCCCTCCCCCTCGGCGTGGAGGGCGATGATCCGTTCCTCCCGGTCACTGAGGATGTAGGGTTTGTAGCGGAGGAGCTTTCTCAGGTAGACCCCGTACCCGGCAAGCCGGGGCTGTTTGAGAAAACGCTCCATATCCCCCTCGGGAATGGCCTGGATCTCCGGCGCCGCCCAGGAAGAAAGGGCCTGAACTTTTGAGGCGGCCATCATGAATTTGCCCGTCATGGTCCGCCCCAGGCTTGAGCCCTCGTCCTCGGTCTGGCGGAGGTCGGCGTAGTAGTTCAGCCGCTCCTCCAGAATCCCCAGATCCCGGCTGAAATCCAGATAGTCCGCCAGGCTCTCTGCGGATTTCCCCAAAGTTCCCCGGAAGGAGGGGATCCGTTCCGCCCTTTTTTCGTAATCCTCAAGCCCCTGGTTCCAGGCTTCGTCGCCGGGGAAGAGCCGGGAAAGATCCCAGGTGTTTTCTTTTGCCTGTTTAAAACAGAGGAAATTGCGCTTAGAAATCATAAGGGCACGTTTTTTATCTCGTATTCCTTACTGTATTAAAAAAATTTAGGTAATTTATGTTAGTAATTTTAAAGGAAAATATAA
>JAITEW010000144.1 GCA_031281855.1 Treponema sp. | reverse complement strand
GGCTCCTGTGCCGTCTTCGTTGCGGGCTGGGGCCGGGTTGTACCGGCGGCGGCTTGAGCGCTGCGGGGACTGCGAGGCCCTGCGGGAAAAGGTGCTCTGCGCCTACTGCGGTTGTTTTGTACAGTTCCGGGCCGGGGTTCTTAAAAGTTACTGTCCCTATCCCGGGGGCGATAAATGGCTCCTCCCGAACCTGAGCCGCCGTGAGGAGCTGGCGCAGGGCTCTACTTCCGCCAGTATTCAGGCGTAAAAAGTACGAACACCGTCCACAGTTCCAGCCGCCCGGCTATCATCACCAGGGAGTAGAACCACTTGAGCCATGCCGGGAAGTCGCTGAAATTGCGGCCCGGGCCTATTGCCCCGAAACCGGCGCCTATGTTTCCGGTCACCGAAAGGGCTGCGCTGAATGACGAAAAAATGTCATAGCCTGCAACAGATGTAACCAGCGCGGCTACCCCTACAGTGGCTAAATAGAGAAAAACAAACCCCGCTACGCCGTAAACCACATCCTTGCGGCCAAGTTTTTTGTTAAGATGGATGCTGAAAACCCCCTGGGGGTAGAGTATACGCCGGATCTCGTTTCCCGCCTGTTTCCACAATACCGCGTGGCGGATTATCTTGATGCCCCCTGCGGTGGAATTCGAACAGCCGCCGGTGAACATGAGGCAGAAAAGCACCCCTTGGGCTAAGGCGGGCCAGGCGGTATAGTCGGTCCTGACAGTCCCGGTGGTGCTGATAATCGACGCTGCCTGGAACGCCCCGTAACGCCAGGCTTTTCCGAAAGATCCGTATTCAGGGACAAGGCTCAGCGTAATGATCAGCGCAGCGGCAAAAAAGATAATAAAGTACGCCCGGCTTTCGGTATTAGCGGCAATATCCCGGAATTTGCCTTTTGCAATGCGGTAATAGACATTGAAGTTCAGCGCCGCAAGGAGCATGAAGACAGTGGTAACGCCGTCGATAAAGGGCGAATCAAAATAAGCGAATCCGGCGTTTCTGGTGCTTACCCCTCCTGAAGCTATGACCGCAAGGCCGTGGCAGACCGAATCCAGCCAGTTCATCCCGCCTGCGCGGTAGAGGATGATGAGCAGGGTTGTAAAAATGCAGTAAGCGCCCCAGAGGATTTTTGCCGCCGCTGTAACCCTGGGGGTGAGCTTCTCCTTTTCCGGCCCCGGGGTTTCGGCCTTGACCAACTGGAAGCCTCCGACTCCCAGGAGGGGCATAAGGGCCACCGTGAGGAGTATTATCCCCATCCCCCCGGCCCAATAGCTGACGCTTCGCCAGAGGACGAGAGAATGGGGAAGGGCTTCGATGTCGGCGATAGTGGTGCTCCCGGTGGTAGCGAAGCCGCAGGCGCTTTCAAAAACAGCATCGGTAAAACTAAGGCCGGCGCCAAAAAAATAGGGAAGGCTTCCTAAAAGGCTTGAGAAGACCCAGGTCAGAAAAACCAGGAGAAAACCGTCCCTGGGGTTCAGCGCGAAGGGAGCTCTGCGTATAAAGAAAGCCGCAGGCAGAACGAGTACCAGGGCTATTGCGAAAGGAACGAGAAAAGCCCGGGACATGGCGGTTTCCTGCAACGCCAGGGCAAGGACAAAAGAAGGGATCATGAGCAGGGCGATAAGGCCCAGGATGATAGCCAGAAGACGGATAAGGGCCAGCCTGCGCAGGACAGGAACCAGCATCACCTTCCTCCGATTCCTCTGGCAAAAAGGGCAAAGACCGTCCAGAGTTCGAGCCTTCCTGCGATCATGACAAACGAAAGGGCCCATTTGGCGTATGCCGGGAAATGGCCGAGGACCTCTTCCATATTATTTACAAACCCGATCCCTATGTTTCCTGCCGCAAGGAGGCCTATATTGAAGCCTGAAAAAATATCCAGCCCCGTAGTGCAGAGGAGAAGGGCGGCGGCAAGGACCAGAAGAAGGTAGAGAAAAACAAAACCAGCGGCCCCGTAAACCACATCTTTCCGGCTTTCCCGTTTATTCAGAGTAATAGAAAAAACTCCCCTGGGGTAAAGGAGGCGCTTCACTTCGTTGCCTGCCTGCTTGCAGAGTATCACGTGGCGGATGACCTTAATTCCCCCGGCGGCGGACGAGGAACAGCCTCCGATGAACATGAGTAAAAAGAGGCAGCATTGGGCAACCGGAGGCCAGAGCCGCTGGTCCGCGGCGCTAAAGCCTGTGGTAGAAAGCACCGAGACGCTCTGGAACAAGCCCAGGCGTATGCTTGTCCCTGTACCCAGCCCCGGGGCAAGGCTGACGGCGCAGAGAACAGCCGCTGCCGCGATGATCCTGAAATAACCCTTGGCCTCGCTGCTCCCGGGTATTTCCCTTCCTTTTCCGGACAGGAGCGCGAAAATAAGGTTGAAATTGAACCCTGCGATAAACATGAATACAATGATAACCCATTCAAGGAAAGGCGAATTCCAGGCCGCAATTCCCCCGTTTCTGGTGCTGAACCCTCCGGTCGCCATTGTTGAGAACGCATGGGTAACTGCGTCGAACCAGGTCATACCCCCAAGCCTGAGCAGCAGGGTTTCAACGAAAGTCAGGCCCAGGTAGATGTACCGGAGAACAGGCGCCAGGGCGGCTATGAGCACCACTGTGCCCATACCCCCCAGCCATTGGGTCGCGGCTCTCCAGAAAAGCAGGGAACAGGGAAGACTTTCCACATCGGCAAAGATCGTGGCCCCTGTTGTGGTGAACCCCGAGACGCTTTCAAAAACCGCGCTGGGAAAATCGGGCAGCGCCCCGGAGAAAAGGAAAGGCAGTGCGCCCAAGAGGCAGGAAAAAACCCAGGCTAAACATACCAGAAGCAGGCCCTGGGGAACGGACGACCGTCCCGGATCGGCAGTCCGGGCCTCCCTTTTCCCTGTAAGAAGCAGTACCGGGAGGGACATGAAGACGCCGATCCCCAAAGACAGGGCAAAGGAAAAAGCCATACGGCCTTCACGGTTCGCTGCGGCTATGATAAGAGAAGGTATCATCGCAAGGCTTGTAATGCCGGTCATAACGGAAAGAAAATAAAAAAAGTCCGGGACGCTGCGGCGCCTGTAAAGGTTGTTTTTCATCCCCTGGGACCGAAAAATCTTTCCAGCTCCGTTTCGCTGCCGTGTTTGGCGATGAGGATCACTTTATCCCCGGCTTTGAACACATAGCCCCCTTGGGGGATAAACGAAGCCTCCCCCCGGTTAACCAGCATGATGAGCCCTCCCTGGGAAAGGCCGAATTCGGTGATAGCCTTTTCCGCAGCCGGAGATTCATCGCTGATACCGGCTTCGATGATCCCGACGCTCCCGTCGCCCAGGCGGTGTATGCCCCTGATGCCGCGGCCCATGAGCCGTGAAAGAATGGAATCCACTACAACCGATTTCGTAGGGATCACCACATCGACCCCGAGCTGCCGGGCAATGGTTTCGTAACCCGATCCCGCGACCAGGGCTATGGCCCGCCTGACCCCCCGGGATTTGAGGTATACAGCGGTGATGATATTACGTTCCTGGTTGGCAGTAGTGGTGATAATAAGATCGAGATCCCCTATACGTTCTTCGGCCACAAAGCTTTCGTCAGAGATGTCCTCGTTGAGGATAAGGGCTTCGGGAAACCGGGCAGCCAGTTCCTTACAGACATGGTAATCCTGTTCTATGATAGTTACCCGGCGGCTTGTTTTTGGGATAAAGGACTTGAAGAATGATGCGATACTGTTGGTTTTATGATCCTCCGGATTGTGCGTTTCTTCGGGATTCCGGTCCAGAAGCCCTTCGGCGATAAAGGCCCCTACCCGCCCGCCTCCGACAATCCCGATTCGCCGTATAGGGGTTTCGGAACGCCCTGCAAGACGGAAGATTTCGCCCATCTCTTCTTCCCTGGCCAGTATGTGGATCCTGTCGCCCCTGGCCAGTACGGAAGAGCCTGAAGGCAGGAAACTTTCCTGGCTGCGTTCAACCAGAGTCACCAGGCTTTCGCCTTTTATGCGTGTTCTGAAATCCTTGAGGCACAGGCCGTCGAACGGAGTCCCTTGAGCTACATCTATCGATCCCAGTTTATAGGGGGTCCCCGGGAATTCAAGAATGTTGCCCATAGCGCCATGGGCCAGGGCGCTCAGAACCGCCCGGGACACTTCCGCATCAGGGCGGATGAAGCTGTCAACTCCCGGAACGGCGTATTCATCGTTTCTAACTCTGGCTATTTTGAGCAGCTTTGGATACCGGGACGCCGCAAGGCCGCAGATAATCATGTTGACTTCGTCGGAATCGGTAACGCATACCAGGGCGTCCGCCCTGGCTATCCCTGCTTCCTCCAGCACAGGGAGGCTGTTTCCCCTGTTGTGAAGCACCATGCAGTCCAGGCGGTTTGACGCATGGCGGGCCCGTTCCTCGTTGGATTCGATAAGAGACACGTCATGTTTTTCCTGTACCAAATGACGGGCTAGTTGGATGCCTGTAAGGCCCGCGCCGGCAATTACGATACGCATGATTCTTGTTATTTATTATATAACAAAAAAAGAACAGGAAGCAAGGATAACTGTTCCCGGCATGCAGCCTTACAGCGCCGTACCCCTTGCAGGAACAAACAACCGGGACATATCGGCGCCTTCAAGTTCAAGCAATTTTACTTTTACGCCAAGGCCGCCGGCATATCCTGTCAAGCTGCCGTTTGAACCCACAACCCGGTGGCAGGGAATAATAATGGAAATAGGGTTATGTCCAACCGCCCCGCCCACTGCCTGGCTTGACATGGTTTCTTTGTTCATTTTCACCGCTACTTTTTTTGAAATGTCCCCATACGTGATAACTTCACCATAAGGTATTTCACGTAAAATGCCCCATACGGCTTGCCGAAACGCCCCCCCGATGGGCGCTAAGGGCAATTCTGAAATGGCGGGCTTTTTACCCGCAAAATAACGGTCCAGCCATTTCTTTACGGCGGTGAATACCGGCATATTGTTTTTTTCAATTATCGCTCCGGGTATGGTATTCCCGTGATATTTTTGCCCCTCTATCCATAGGCCAGCGAGATTGCCGCCGTCACCGGCAAGTGTAAGTATCCCTATGGGTGACGGACAGGTTGTTGAATAATACATTTTACGCCCCCTTCATTTCCACAATTATAGCACCCCGGTACACGGGTCCCCAAAACACAAAGGCCGGGCCGTATGTTGTTCATTACCCGAAGCGTTTCATACACCGCGCCAGGATCACAAAACAAATCAAATAAATGCCGTATCCGCGCCAAAACCTGCGGCAGTACCGGCAGCAGGGTTTCGCTCACGGTGATGGTCAATGCGTTTTTTTTTGGTTTATGGCCCACCCGCACCCAGCCGTATACGTGTTTTCCCTTTGCGGCTGCCAAATGCGCGGTGCGCATATATTCATCGTTTTTTACGACTTCAACCCCCTTTATCGCGCGTCCG
>JAITEW010000174.1 GCA_031281855.1 Treponema sp. | reverse complement strand
ATGTCTGATATAGTTCTTGCGTCTATAAACGCCAAATGGATACATCCCAGCCTGGCGCTGCGCCTCATCAAAGCCAACCTTGGCGGACTTCAGGACTGTTGTGAAATTCTGGAGTTTGCCCTGCGCCAGCCGCTGCACGAAAAAACCGGCCCCCTCCTGGCCGCCCGGCCCAGGATACTGGGACTGTCGGTTTCAATCTGGAACCACAGGGCAACCCTGGAACTGCTGAAAGACCTCTGTGAAAAATGGCGCTGCGCCTGCGAAGGGGCGGAAAAACCGGTTGTCGTCCTTGGAGGCCCCGAGGTTTCGTATCTGCCCCGGGAAGCGGAAATATTCCGGTACGCCGATTATGTAATCCGGGGCGAAGGGGAAACGGCCTTCAGGGAACTCTGCGAAAAGCTCTTAGGAGAAAAAGGAGAAACCGAAACAGGCGGACCGCAGCGGTCCGGCGTCCGGTTCATTGACGCGCCACAGGCGGATCTTTCTGTCCTTAAACCGGCTTATTATCTGTACTCGGACGAAGATCTGCGCCGCAAACTGGTCTATGTGGAAGCCTCCCGGGGCTGCCCCTTTGGCTGCGAATTCTGCCTCAGCGCTGCAGGAGATAACAGCTCCGGAGGAGATGGGGGTCCCCGGGAGGTGCGGGAATTTCCCCTGGAGCCCTTTCTGGCAGAAATGGGCGGACTTGTACGCCGCGGCGGGCGGACTTTTAAATTCCTGGACCGGACCTTCAACCTGAACATACCGCGGGCCCTGGCTATCATGGAATTTTTTCTTAAACAGATTGAAGCGGCGCCGTCCCTTTGCGTCCACTTTGAAATGATCCCGGGTAATTTTCCGCGCGAACTGCGGGACTGTCTGCGCCGTTTTCCAGCAGGAAGCCTCAGGCTGGAACTGGGGATTCAGACATTCAACCCCAAAACAGCGGCGCTTATCCACCGGGCAGGCGATCCCGGTTCGGAGCTGGAAATCCTGGACTTTCTGGGAAACGAGACAAAAGCCATTGTCCACGCTGATCTCATTGCCGCTCTTCCGGGAGAGGGGCTGGCTTCTTTCGGCGAAGGCTTTGACCGGCTCCGGGCGGCAGGGCCTGCCGAGATTCAACTGGGCATACTCAAGCTTCTCCCTGGGGCGCCTATAGCGCGGCATACGGCAGCCTGGGGTATGCGTTATTCCGCCGAACCGCCTTACGAGGCCCTGGAGACCGCAGCCCTTCCTGCCGCTGATCTGGACCGGCTTAAAAACTTCGCCCGGTTCTGGGAACTCATCATGAACCGCAGCCCGTTCCCTGAATTAAGCGCCCGGCTTTTCCCCCCAGGGGCCCCGGCGTTCAAGCCTTTTATGGAGCTCTCTGACCGGCTGCTGGAACGCTTCGGCAGGAACTGGGGGATTGACCGGGAAAGGCTGAAAGAAGGGGTGGAAGAATATCTGGGAGAGAATCAACTGCCTGACTAGCAGGTTGGTTTTTACAACCAGCTTATTGGTGTTCGATGATCAGCGTCTCCAAAGGGGCGACTTGAACCGTCATGCCGATTTTTTTTCCTGTAATCAGGTCTGTTCCTGTAATGCAGGGATCTATTTCTTTCGTCTCTGTTCCCAGGTTGATAATAAAAGTATACGAAACCTCGCGATTTTTCCGGGTAGTGATATACACTTTGTCAGGCGTGCGAATAGTTTTTATGCCATAGTCTCTGAAAAGATCGCCAAGATAATCGCCAATGAGCTCCCTGCATCCTGCAACGCCGAAGTAGACAGCCCTCCCTTTTCCAACATGCCGCGCCGTAACCGCAGGTTTTCCACGGTAAAATTTTTCGGCGTAAAGAGCCTCCGCCTGGGCCGTATCCGGGTTAAGCACGTCAGCCCACCAGCGTATGGGGTAGGTTTTTCCTTTGTAGGTGGCTGAGTTGCCCATGTGGTCCGGAAATGCCTCAAACTCATCCACTGTTACGCCCAAGAGTTCCCGGACCAGGCCCGGCCAGGGAATATCCACCATCACATTCCCGGTATCTTTCTGTCCGCAGCGTATGTGGAAAACCGCGGCCCCTCCTGATTCGACAAAGCGTTTCATGTTATCCGCTGTCTTTTGGGAGAGAAGGAAGAGATTAGGGGCGATGACGATTTTGTAAGGCGAAAGATCGTCCTCAGGATGAATCAGATCCGGCGTGATGCCCAGGGACAAGAGGACGCGGTAAAAATCATCTTCCAGTTTATGGCAGTCAAAGTTTGTGTATTGTTTTTTTGCTTGTGCGGACCAGATGTCATCGTAGTTGTGTATCAGAGCTACTGCGGCCTCCACTGTGGTCTTGCCCAATTTTTCGCTTAGAGGGGCCAGTTCCCGGTTCATCTGCTGTATTTCAAAATAGGCCCGGCGCTTGCTTCCATCGTGGCGCAGTATGCCATTGGGGTTTTGTTCCTGTCCCCAGCGGTTTGCGCGGTAACGATAAAATAACACGCCGTTTGCTCCCCGGGAAATGTCAAACATACCCCAGGCCCGTACCAAGCCGGGGGTAATTGCCAGATTATAATCGGAGCCGTTAAAATAGCCGTTTTTCTGTTCCAGCATCCAGAAATTGCCGTGTTTGGCGGCCCGGATCAGGTCATGGGTTTTAGCCATGTTCACAAAGTCTTCGTCCACATGGGGATAGGCGTCCCAAGCCATAATATCAAGGTCCCGGGCTAGATCGTACATGTTTAGATTCGGATACAGTCCCAGGGAATTATGGGAAATAAATTGATGCGGCGCCGCCCTGCGGATTATTTCAATCTGCCTGCTCTGGAAATCCACCGTAGACCAGGAAACAAAACGCTTGTAATCCAGAATCTGGCTCGTGGAAATGGTAACTTCCTTCAGGGCAGGGAGTTCCACTTCCTCAAAGGAATTGTAATGCTGACTCCAAAACCAAGTTCCCCATGCATTGTTAAGTTTTTCTATGGTTTCGTATTTGTTTTTCAGCCAAACCTGAAAGGCGTGACGGCAAGCGGAACAATAGCAGTCAACGGCCCGGAACTCATTGTCTATTTGCCAGCCTATTACATGGGGATTGCCGCCGAAACGGTTTGCCATTTCCGCGGTAATCCGTCCGGTATAAAAACGAAAGACGGGGCTCGTATGGCAGTGCATTCCCCGTCCGCCATGCCGGATCCCTGCCTCGTCAACCCGGACGATTTCAGGATAGGCGGCCCGCAGCCATACCGTCGTTGCTTCTGACGGAGTACCCAGGACTATCTTAAGACCCTTTTTCCCGGCCGTGTCAATAAAATCCTCCAGCCAGTCGAAGTTGAACTTCCCGTCTTCGCTTTCCATGACGCCCCAGGAAAGCTCCGCCAGGCGGACCACGCTCATCCCCATATCCACAATGTTCTCGATATCGGTTTTCCAGTTTTCCCTGCCCCAATGTTCGGGATAGTAACTGACGCCGGTAATAACCCTGTCAAAGATTTCCATTATTAACCTCAAGTATTAACTTCAAGGGACGCGCCCATTGCAGACGCGCCCTGTCGTCGTGGTTATTTGCCGTTATACCTGTCCAAGGCTTTCTGGTAGATCTCAAGATAGCGCTCAAGGCCGGCGCGGTTCAATGTCTGTACATAATTGTTCCACCCTGTGTCGATATTTTCAGTACCGGTGATAAACTTTGACCGTGTCTGGTTAACAAAATCAACAATATCGGTGCGCAGTATGGCAAGCTCATCTTCCTCCTCAGAAGTAAAATACACCTTAGGGTAAACTTCAGAAAGGGAATGCTGAAACTTGTTGTAAATCTGGTAGCGCTCCTGTTTCCGCACGGTGTTTTCAGCCCAGGCAAAATTATCACACACTTCAGCAGACATGGCAAAGGGCATGGTAACTGCCGGGCAGTGCTGATAACGGAATTCATCCACACTCTGGCCGGCAGGAGGCGTAAGCTGGATAACCCGGTTTCCTTCTTTCCTCAGATTAATGCCGAAGGGACCGTATTTAAGCTGAAGGGAATGATCCGGTTCATAGCAGAGATCCGCCCAGCGTATGGCTACTTCAGGGTGTTTCATTTTACTGGTGATGGCAAAATGCCCCCGTTCAAGAACGTTTTCGGGCCAATAATTCCAGTGCTGTTTCCCGTCAACGCCGATCAGGGGCGGCAGGACCACGTAATCATTCTTAGCTCTTTCATTACCTACTTCATTTTCATCAAACCAGCCCATGAACGCACCATAGATTTCATCGGGTTCTACCCCTTTCCCGAAATACCTGCTCCGGTCATGGGTAAATGCCTCCTGATCGATTAAACCCTCGCTGTAAAGTTTTTTGAAATAGATTGTAGCGTTCCGCCATTCGTTGGTGTTAGCAGTAAAGTAAACTTTGCCGTTATTTACCATCACATGGGAAGGATAGTCTCCCTGACCGAATCCGGCATAAAACGATAATATGTCAAACTGTGAACCAAAGAGGGCGAAAGAGAAAGGTATCTCGTCACGTTTTCCGTTTCCATTAGGATCTTTTTCTTTAAAAGCCCTGAGGACGGCATAGAATTCATCAAAAGTCGTGGGTACCTTGAGGCCGAGCTTGTCGAGCCATGTCTTATTGATGAATGCGTTGTCCTGATTGGTCCGCTGCAGGAGTTCTTCCAGTCCCGGCAGCACATATTCATGACCATTGGGGGTGGTGACGAATTTTTGTATATCCGGCCGGTTGGCAAAGAGTTCTTTTATGCGAGGCGCGTATTCGTTTATCAGGTCTTCCAGGGGCAGCAGTGTTCCGATGGGTCCGTACCGGAGCTGTTCCGCGTCTCCAATCCCGCTAAAAAAAACATCGGGAAGATCATCACTGGCAAGCCTGAGGTTTTTTTGTTCCGTAAAGCTGTTTTCGGGAACCTCGATCCATTCGACCTTTACCCCCGTTTCTTTTTCCATCTGCTGCAGAATTTCCATATTGTTGTAGGAACCATGCATGGAATTTTTCGAGACCAAACCGGTAAAGGTATAAGGCCCGGAAACTATTGGGTATCCGGAAGCATTAAACCCTATCTCTGTCAGGGCTGCTGCCCGGTTTCCCTGCTGCCCTCCTTTCTGCTGGGCGCCGCCGGCAAAGACTGCCGCCTGAAGGAACAGTGTCAGTATAACAAATACTAACAGAACGCTTTTCTTTTTTGCCATCATCTTTTTTCTCCTTGCTATAAAAAATAAAGAGGCTAAAGCCCCTTGATTAACCGGATTTTATCCTTTTATGGAACCGACCATCACTCCCTGGGTAAAATACTTTTGAAGAAAAGGATATACGATGAGAAGCGGTACTGACGCCGCTATCATGGAACTATATTTTAAAAGATCAACGATTCGCTGCCGATCCGCCACGGTTTCCGCGTCAAGGTTTGACAGCGCCAATGACTCGTTTTCCAATATAATATTTCGCAATACCATCTGCAGGGGGTAAAGCGCATCGTCCCTGATGTACAGTAAAGCCGGGAAAAATAAATTCCAGTATCCCACTCCGTAATATAAAACCATGACAGAAATAATCGCCGACGAAAGCGGCAGGACAACCCGGTAGAAATAATACGTTACCGGTGCTCCGTCCATTGCCGCCGCTTCGTAAAGTTCAGCCGGTATAGTGGAAGAAAAAAACGTCCGCACCAGGAACAAATTCCACGCGCCGACGCATCCCGGCAGGATAAGGGCCCAGAGGGTGTTCAGCATTCCCAGGTTTTTTACCAAAATATAAGTTGGTATCATGCCGCCGTTGAAAAACATGGTAAAAGCAAAAAAGCCCGTAAAAAAACGCCGCCCAAACAGATTTTTATTGGAAAGTGCAAAGGCCGCGCTGAGGGTCAGAAATACGCTGATAAGAATCCCCGCAGCAGTCATGATTATCGTATTAAGGTAGCCCCGGGGAATCGCCGGGTCCAGCAGAAGCCGCTGATAACCTTCCACAGTGAATCCCCTGGGCAGAATGATAACCCGTCCCTGGTTTACCGCCTGGGGATCGCTGAATGACGCGATAACGGTAAAATAGAGGGGATAAAGGACGCCTATCAATACGATTACAAGAATAACGTACACCGCGGTGATGAATACCCTGTCCGGGGCGCTTTCCTTCATGACCAGCCTGGACATCAAAGGAGCCCCCTGCTTCCCAGACGCTTGACAGTACGATCAACGATAACGAGGAGAACAAGATTTACCACACCGTTGAAAAGTCCCACTGCCGAGGCAAAGCCGAATTGGGCTTGGATAAGCCCCACCTTGTAAACATAGGTCGAAATAACTTCAGAGGCTCCCAAATTGAGAGTATTTTGCATTAAAAATGTTTTTTCAAAACCAACGTTCATAAGTCTTCCGGTATTGAGGATAAAGAGTATCACCACTGTTGGCAAAATCCCCGGTATGTCGATGTATAAAATCCGCTGAAACCTGGCGGCGCCGTCAATCTTAGCGGCTTCGTAGAGTTCCGGGTCTATTCCCGAAAGGGCCGCCAAAAACAGAATCGCTCCCCAGCCGGTACTCTGCCAGATTCCCGAAATGACATAGAGATGCCAGAAATATTTTTCTATCCCTACAAAGTAGACCGGATCTTTTCCGATAGCCATGAAAAGTACATTGACAAGGCCGTTCCGGGGATTGAGAAACACATGAAGCAATCCTACCAGCACCACTACGGAAATAAAATGAGGGGCGTAGGTAACGGTCTGGGTAAAACGCTTAAAGGGACCGTCCTTTAGCTGGTTGAGCGCCAGGGCCAGGATAATGGGAAGCGGGAAGCCCGCCAGAAGCTGGTAAATGCTTATTCCCAGGGTGTTGCGCAGGAGGTTCCAGAACTGATAAGAAGCGGCAAAACGCCGGAAGTGGCGGAGGCCAACCCAGGGGCTGCCCCAGATTCCCCTGGTAGGCAGATAATCCCTGAAGGCAATCTGCGCACCCCACATAGGAATATAAATAAACACAAACGTAATTATCACTGCCGGCAGCAGGAAAAAGATGTAGAGCTCCATGTTGAGCTGTCTGAGATCCCGGTTCCTTATGGAGAACCACAGGGATGATTTATGCCTGTTCATTCAGATACCTGTCCAGGTGTCCTATAAGAGGGTACTTTCCGGCTGCTTCCCGGAGCCGCACCTGAAAAGTGTTTTCCCTGACCGATTCCGGTTTTATCACCCAGATGGCAGACAGATCCGCGTCCCCTCCCAGAGATTTCCGTATCGAGATATAGGCTTCCTCAAATTCACCGCCGCAGATAATTGATCTGTAGGGAATGCCGGTTATATCAAAACTCGTATCGTCCACGCCTAATACGGCAATGGAAACAGGCTTTTTGAACCAGAGGCTGTAAACCAGGTTTTTATTGGTTGAGGATGTTTCTATCAATTCGTAAAACCGGATATTTCCTTCACTGTCCGCCCGAATCGAGTCCTTGAATACAGTATGGGGAACGCCGTCAGATCCTGCGGCAGAAAGGACTTTTCTGGTCCTGGGATCTTCTAGCAGCGCTAACAGCCGTTTATGCAATACCGCCATTTTGATTTACTCCTTTCCGAACCGGCCTTATTTGCCCTGCCAGAGTCTGGCCATATCCGTGTTGGGATGATTGCCGCAGGTCCGGTAATCATCGCAGAAACATTCCAGTCCGTAAGAACGGGCGATTTTATCCACTCCCCAGGTAAAGGCAGTCAAATAGTCCAGCGTTGCCGTCTTTTGCCTTTGGAAAACAGAACCAGGCTCAACATGGTATATCTGCTGGGAGACGCTGACGCCGTGACGCGCCAGATCCTCGGCCTCAGCAAGGCATTTTTCCAGGGCTTCTTCTTCACTTTGAAACCCATGGGGCTGGGCCATTTCCACGCCGGACACAACCCCGGAGCTTACCCGTCCGGAACCGAAAATTTCGGCAGCCCTGAAAAGCCGTTCTTTCCAGGCTTGGTAGCCAATGTACTTTGCTTTTCCCGGGCAAACCCAGTTAAAAATTTCTTCATTCAATACTTCAAGATCCGCCGTGTACCCGCAGAGCATGGTCTCGCTGTAAAGCCGTTTAAGCTGCTTCTCCGTAAAAGCCGTAGCCACGATTTGGGACATGATCTTTTTTTCGGTAAAATACTTTCCTACCCGCTGGAGCATTTCGATATACAGGTTTACCTCATCGTCCTGAGGTTCCGCGCCGCTCAGCAGGGACCCGGAACAAAGAAAAACCGAACGGTACCGGCCTGGTTGTTTCAGAGCTTCCACAACAGCTTCTTCTACATCGTCAAGATCTACGATTTCCGCCTTTTCGTCTTTCGTGGAATGAAAAGTCGCCCCTGCGACACAGTACTTACAATTCATACCCGGGAGTTTCCAGAAGTCGCAGGTTTGGTAAAGATTGATGTCCATACGCTGCGGCCGGGACATGAGCACATGCCACATAGGGGTGCCTTTACTGGTCAATTTGCTGGTAAAATCGGGATTGGGAAGATAGTAGATATCATCAATGTATTTTCCCTGGTCTGTCAGAACCGGCCTGCCGTTCAGTAAATCAATGGTGTAAGGCTCCCGCCTTCTTGTAAATGACGTATCTTCTTCATCTTCTATAGTACACAGGACGCTGGTTCCGTCACGAAGCAAAAAACCGTAGGGAATAGTACCCTTGCTTTCAAGGTTGATACCCCGGTAAAAAGCGGCGTCCTTTTCCGGATTAACCGCCTTCAGTGCAGGACCTGAAATTTTCGCCCCCCGGCGCTGTACGTCAATTTTGAGGATAATAAAAGGAGAAACTTCCGGATATTTTTGTATTACCTCATCCAGGCTTAGTTCCTGCTCTCTCCAGACCAAATCTTCATCGGAACGACGACCCTTGGACATTCTTTCCCCCTTTAATTCATTGTTTTCCTATAGTTTTTATAACCTACAAAACATAGGTATTATATATAGTTTAATCGACTATGACAAGTGGGTATAGTCCTAAAGGCGCAAATGTAACGAAAAAAAAATAAGACCGCAGCGCCGCCGCGCAGGGCGTCAATACACCGCCAGTATCCCCATGAGCCGTTCTTTGCTGATAGAGCGCAGGAAGTTCGCCAGCCTGGGGCCCTGATCCTTTCCGATAAGGGCCTGGTACGCTGCGCGGAAAAGGGCTTTCCCTTCAAGGCCCGAGTCTTCGGCGGTTTTGTAGAGCGCCTCGGCGCAGGACTTGTCGTCGGCATAGGTTTCGATGCTGGCGATGACGTTGTCGCGGAGGTTCCGTACCGCCGCCTTTTCGGCGTCTGAAAGCAGGCCGGAAGCAGCCTCGCCGGGAGCCTTCAGCTTGAAGCGGAATTCCTCCGGGGCGCACTGCTCTACCCAGTATTTGGCGCACACGGCCCTGGCGCTGAGGGCGGGGATTTGTTCTTCAGAAGGGCCGCCCGGCGCGTTCCGCAGAGATGCGATGGTTTTTTCGATGTCCCCGTCGGCGATTTGGATGAGGTTGCAGAGATGGCGGAAGGGTACCTGGTAGGGCTTTACCAGAGGCATCATGGTTTTCCCTTCAGGGGCTGCTACCTGGGAAAACTCGTAAATACGCTTCTCCCGCTGGTAAGCCGCCTCGTCTTTTGGGGCCTCCATTTTCCAGGCTATGCGCTCGGTCCTGTCGTAGTCTTCGTAGATTTTTATGACATCAAGATCGAAGGAGATGGTGAATTCCGTATTGGGCCTGGTTCCGGCGAAGAGGTAGCGCACCAGCTCCGGGGTGTAGACTTTGAGGAGATCCCCCAGGTCCACCACTTCCCCTGAAGAACTGGAAATTTTCCCGGCCCCGCCTTTGATGCCGATAAAATCGTAACGGAACGTAACAGGGGCCTCCCAGTTATACACATCCTTGCACACATGCCGGGCGGTATCGAAGCTGCCCCCCTGGCTGTGGTGATCCTTCCCGGCAGGCTCAAAATCCACCTTTTCATATTCCCAGCGCATGGGCCAGTCCACCCGCCAGCCGAGCTTGACCCCTTTGGCGGTCCTGATGTCCGTGGTTTCCTTACAGCCGCAGGCGCTGCAGTGCCACGAGAGCCCCCACTCGCCGTCCCAACTGTCGATATCGGTTTCGTCCCTGTTGCAGGAGGAACAGAACACGCTCACAGGCCACCACTCGCCCTGGATCTTGTGCTCCTCGTCGCGGAATTTATCCAGGATATTTTTGAGCGTTTCCCGGTGTTCCAGAGCCCTGCGGATCCCTTCGGCATAGCGGGAAGCGCGGTAGCGTTCAGCCTGGTAGAGATACTCAGGGGCAATACCCACCCGTGGAAGGGCAGTTTCCACGTCCACCTCGTGATGCCGGGCGTAGCTTTCGTCCCGGCCCCAGGGATCGGGGACCATAGTGATAGGGAAACGGAGGTAATTCTTCAGCTCCTCCTGTTTGGGCATATTTTTAGGGACCTTGCGGAACACGTCGTAATCGTCCCAGGAATAGATGAACCGTACTTTTTTACCCAGGTCCCGAAGGGCCCGGACCACGAGATCAACAGAAATGATCTCCCTAAAATTGCCGATATGCACCGTCCCGGAAGGGGTGATCCCTGAGGCGCAGGTGTAGAGTTCCTTCCCGCCTTTTTCACGGATTATCCTTGCCGCCGTTTCGTCCGCCCAGTGGGCTGCCGCGTCATTCTTCTTTTCCATAAGGCGATTATTATAGACAAAGAGGGGTTAAAAATAAAGCGCCTCTGATTTTACCCGATGCGCCATTCCTCCAAGGTCCGCTTTACGGGATCGAATACGGCCCCTGCCTTGATCAGCTTCCGTCCTGAAGCGGAATAGGGAATAAGATACCCCTTATCGTCAATCTGTTTCAGGGCGTCTGCGGCGCTCCCATTTCCCGATCGGAGCGGCCTGCGGCCTCTGCCTGGGCAAACTGTCCCATCAGCCGGAACACCAGGTAAAACAGGGTCTGGTAATGCCGTTCGGTTTTGTCGTTAAGCTCGTAAGGTATGTCGGCAAAAAAGGCGCGGAGCCGGTTCATAAAAGCGTTTACATCGTTGTTCTGCAAATCCTCAATAAATTGATAAACGAAGAACCCCTGATCCTCTTTTACCCAGGGGGAATAGAAGGGCAAAAGCTCGTTGAGGAAACCGTATTCCACTTCTTCATTGGGATAACCCAGGGTATAGAGCCTGCTTGTCCGGTCATAAGCCTTAATAGTAAGATACCCGCTCTGATAGAGGAGGGGAACCGGGCTACCCCGGTCAAGGCGGTAATTGGTAACCGATTCTTCATTAACCTTTACGCCTTCGGTGAGGAGTTTTAGTTCAAACCCCTTTGCCTGCAGGGCATTCAGGACGCTGAACGGATTATAGACCCCCTCGCTTGCTTCGGAGAAATGATACCCATTATACCGCCTGCGCATTTCCGCAACCGCCTGGTCTTCACTTATCCCCAGGTCTATTGCCATAGCCTGAATCTCGCTCTCAAAACAGGAGGGCAGCTCAGGTTCGCTTATGCCGCAGATGCCGGCGTATTCCCTGGACATGCTGATATCCCGGAGCAGGAACAGCAAGAGCATGATCCGTTGACAGAAAACGGCTCAATGCTTACATTCATTGGCGTCTATTTCTTCACCAGTTTGGTGCGGGGAAAGGCGTTCCGGTAGGTTTTGGGCGTTACTTCTTCCATTAGTTTGAAACGCTTCATGAATTCTTTTTCGTCCGTGTACCCGACCTG
>JAITEW010000037.1 GCA_031281855.1 Treponema sp. | reverse complement strand
CTGGTCTTGCCGTTCACCTGCTGCTTGAGACGGGACAGGGAGCCGAAAGGCTCGATACGGCCGTTTTTGAGATAGTACTGGCCTTCGGTAATGTACCCTGTGTTGTCCGGCACCGGGTGGGTCACATCGTCGCCGGGCATAGTGGTAACCCCCAGGATGGTGATGGAACCTGCGGCCTCGAAGTCAACGGCCTTTTCGTAACGGCTCGCGAGCTGGCTGTAGAGGTCCCCGGGATAACCGCGGTTACTGGGCACCTGTTCCTGGATAATCGAAATTTCTTTCATGGCGTCCGCGAAGTTGGTCATGTCCGTAAGGAGCACAAGGACGTCCTTACCCTGAAGGGCGAACTGTTCCGCGACAGCCAGGGACATGTCGGGGATCATAAGGCACTCCACCGTGGGGTCCGACGCGGTGTGGACGAACATCACCGTCCGGGAAAGAGCCCCCCCCTCTTCCAGGGTGTCCTTAAAGAAGAGGTAGTCGTCGTATTTGAGGCCCATGCCCCCAAGGATGATGACATCGACTTCGGCCTGCATGGCGATACGGGCAAGGAGTTCGTTGTAAGGTTCCCCGGAGACCGAGAAAATCGGCAGCTTCTGGCTCACCACCAGGGTGTTGAAAAGGTCGATCATAGGGATACCGGTACGGATCATGCGCCTGGGGATGATGCGCTGCGCGGGGTTAACCGAAGGCCCTCCTATGGGGATGAGGTTGTCAGTGAGCGCCGGCCCCTTGTCCCTTGGGGAACCGGAACCGGAAAAAACCCGGCCCAGGAGGTTTTCCGAAAACGAAACCTGCATAGGGCGGTCCAGGAAACGAACCGTGTCGCCTGTGGAAATACCCCGGCCTCCCGCGAATACCTGGAGGGAAACCAGATCGTTCTCAAGGCGGTTTACTTCGGCCAATGAAGTGCCGAACACGGTATCCACTTCCGCAAGGTCGCCGTAACGCACCCCTTCAGCCTTCACGGTGATAACGCTTCCGGTAATGGATTCGATTTTGCTGTATACTTTTTTCATGCCCCTACCCTACCCTATGCCAACAATTTTTCGGCTGTCTTATCCAGCCCCCCGGACCGTTCGGCTACTGTGGACTCGATCTCCTTTTCCAGAGAGCCGAAGCGCTCGCTCTTCCATTCAGAGCCGTTATAATCAAGGAACTTCTGCCTGAGCCTGTTAAACCACGAACGGGCCTCGTTCTTGTCCGGAAAGGAAAATTTCGATCCCAGAATTTTAAGGATGATCCTGAAAATATAGTCCTGCCGTTCAGGGCTGACCGATGAGTCTATGGCGTCGAAAGAGTTCTGCTGGAAGTAAACCGCGTCAAGGAAATCGCCTTTAAGGTAGATCACGTAGTCGTCAAGGCTCGTGCCTTCCTCGCCGACGACTTTCATCATCTGCTCGACTTCGCTGCCGCGCCGCATGAAGCCGTGGGCGTAGGCGACCTTTTCCCGGGGCATGATGCCTTTGTACTTGGACCAGGAATCAAGGGGATGAATGGCGGGATACTTCCGGGCATCCGAGCGTTCCCGTGAAAGGCCGTGGAAAGCCCCGACTACCTTGAGGGTAGCCTGGGTCACAGGCTCCTCGAAGTTACCGCCCGCGGGGCTGACGGTTCCGCCGATAGTAACGGAACCCACAGAGCCGTCCCTGAGCCGCACGATGCCGGCGCGCTCGTAGAAGCTTGCGATAGTGGATTCAAGGTACGCGGGAAAGGCTTCCTCGCCGGGAATTTCCTCAAGCCTGCCCGACATTTCCCGCATAGCCTGGGCCCAGCGGCTGGTGGAGTCCGCCAAAAGGAGGACATGGAGGCCCATCTGCCGGTAGTATTCGGCCAGGGTTACGGCTGTGTACACCGACGCCTCCCTGGCGGCTACGGGCATGGACGAGGTATTGCAGATGATAATCGTCCGTTCCATAAGGGAACGGCCGGTCCGGGGGTCCGTCAGTTCCGGGAACTCTTTGAGGGTTTCGACAACCTCACCGGCGCGCTCGCCGCAGGCAGCGACAATAACGATATCCACATCCGCGTGGCGGCTGGTGATCTGCTGGAGCACCGTCTTGCCGGCCCCGAAGGGGCCCGGGATACAGTAGGTCCCCCCCCGGGCGACAGGGAAGAAAGTGTCGATAAGGCGCACCCTGGTAACCATGGGGTCCGAAGGCTTGAGCCGTTCCTCGTAGCAGTCCACAGGCCGCTTGACAGGCCAGCGGAACGAAAGGCTTACCGGGAAGGTATTACCCTTTTCGTCCTTGAGTTCCGCGATTGTGTCCCTGAGCCGGTAATTCCCGGGGCCTTTAATCGAGGCTACCGTGTAGGTCCCGTAAAAGTTGAAGGGCACCATGATCCTGTGGGTAAAGGAACCCTCAGGGACCGTGCCCAAGGTATCGGCCCGTTCCACTTTGTCCCCGGTTTTAGCAGCAGGGGTAAAGGCCCATTCCTG
Organism: Treponema sp.; assembly: GCA_031281855.1. GTDB lineage: Bacteria > Spirochaetota > Spirochaetia > Treponematales > Breznakiellaceae > JAITEW01. Next base: position 2,090 of record JAITEW010000037.1, on the reverse strand, counting down.
GCCGGTACTCAGGGGATCAAGATAAACGCCCCGTTCAAGGAAGTTACCCGTTTTTTCCGCCAACTGCCGCAGGGGGTTCTGGAGGCCGTCGTAGACCTGGCCCAAAAGGCCGGGACCCACTTCCACAGCCAGCATGTCGCCGGAATACTCCACCTCGTCGCCTACAGAGATCCCCTTGGTGATCTCAAAAACCTGAAGCTGCGAGATGTCGCCTCTGATGCGGATGACTTCGCTTTTCAGCTCCTTACCCGCAACCTTGACGTACCCTACTTCGTTCATGGACACAGCGCCGTTAAAACGGACGCTCACCATATTGCCGTTTACGGCCACTACGTTACCTTTTGTTCCGGTCATTTCGGTTCTCCAATGGAAATCTGGTCAGAAGATTTCTCCGCGTTTTCAAGAATTGAAGCGTATAGGGTCTTGTATTCCGAAAATCCCTCTTCGGTTTTGAAAGCCTGCCTCCGTTCCATAAGGAGGAGCTTGAGGAGATAAGCGTACATGGCGGTTTCGCTGAAAGCGTCGATACCCTGGAGGTTCTCGATAGCAGCCCACCGGGCCTTATCCAGAAGAATTTCCGCCTCCAGAGGGGATTCCTGGGCCAACGCGGCTTTGGCCGCATTAGCGGCGTCCGCCGGGTATTCAGGGGCGTCCGCGGCGGCGCGCTGGTCCGAACCGTCGCGCCTCAGTTTCTGCGCCCTTCCGCGGGCCAGGTTGAGCCGCAGGACCCTTTCCCAGTCCAGCCAGTTTCTGACAAACTCAGGCGCGGCCTGCCGGTTTTCTGCATGACCCGGAAAACCCAGGGCGCAGAAATCCAGAACATCACCTTCGGCCTTGTCCATCGCCCCTTTGGCAAGTTCTTTGAAAGCTGAAGAAGACATCGGAACCTGCTGGCCGTATATAAGGTACGGAAGCTGGGCCGCCAGATAGTAGTAGGAACCCACCGCCTATATTCCTTTAGCTGAAGTTTTAAGGATTTCAGCCAGCCTGGGATTAAGGTAGGCTGAAAGGAGTTCCGCCACAGCGCCGGCGGAAAAGTCGTAGTACGCGGAGCCGTCTTTATTGGCGATACGGAAGCCCGCCGCAAGATTACGGTCCGATTTGAGCTCTATGCCCTGCTTTATTTCAGAGCTCAGCTTTCCGGTAAACCAGCCCTCTATCCTCTTCAGATCCCCTTCAGGAAGAAGAACGTCCACATTCCCGCCCTTAGCGGCCCAGGCTTTGAGAATCTCAGGGAGCACAGCCTTATAGGTATCTTCCCCGTAAGCGGCGGCGGTTTCCCGGGCGACAATCTTATCCAGAAGAGCCTGGATTTCGCCTTTAAATGCCAGGACCAGGTTCCGGGAAGCCTGTTCCAGCGCAGCGGCGCCGGCCTTTTCGGACCGCTCGGCATCCTGCTTTCCCCGGGCGACAATGTCCGCGGCTTCCCTGCGGGCAGCTTCCACAATACGTTTCGCCTCAGCTTCCGCGCTCTGCTTTATCCGGGCAGCCTCTTCGGAGGCTGATTCGATTCCGTCCTTCTTTATCTTATCGATTAGTTCCTGAAGTTGGATTTCCATAGGCTCCTCTTTACCCCGCAACTTTGTTTCTTTTAATAGTAGAAGCTCTTTCCTGATTTTTCAAGAGGGAATTCGCAAAAGGAATGAAAATTATGCGTTTATCCGGGCAAAACCGCGTTTTGTCTTTGACAGCCCCCGGAGGGCGTGGTATTATATAGAAAATTATGAAACAAAGTACGTTGATTCAAAAAGACGTAAAATATTTTCCGAAAACCGCCGACTTGGCACGGTTTATGAACTCTCCCTCTCTCTGTCATAGATTTTGCTTAGTTGGGGGTAAAAAAAGATGCCGACCTACCCATTTTGGGTAGTGTTATGGGTAAAAAAGAGTAATGACCTACCCTTTTTTTGAGTATGTAGGGTAAAAAAAAGGGACCTATGTATTAATCTATGTATAAATCAGGGTATGACCGATGTAAAGAGTTTAGAGATTCTCAAAATACTGGAGAAACAAGAGCGGGAACTACTTAAAAGTTTAATGGCGGTTAGGCAGTCTATGGCGGTTATTAACGGCAAAAAAAAGACTTTCAG
>JAITEW010000032.1 GCA_031281855.1 Treponema sp. | reverse complement strand
AAGTACATTCAACTTCTTTTTTCCAGGAGGCGCTTATGATCAGGATTACCCAACCGCGCTGCGAGTACCGCGAAAATCCTCTGGGGCTTTATACCGGAGAACCCCGGTTCAGCTGGAGGATCGAGTCCGATAAAACCAAGGTGATGCAGACCGCCTGGCAGGTACAGGTATCGGGCCGGGAGGATTTCAGCGACGGCGTCTCCGATTCGGGGAAAGTAGAATCCGGTGAATCCCAGCTGGTTTCCCTCGATTCAGGAAAAGTGGAATCCGATGAATCTCAGCTTGTTTCCCTCAAAGGCCTCAAGGTTCCGTCCTGTGCAAAACGCTTCTGGCGGGTAAAGGTATGGGACCAGGGTGAAGAAAGCGCCTGGAGCGAAACCGCCTGGTTTGAAACTTCCATGCTCGCCGCCGGTGAATGGAAAGAGTCTTTTATCAGCGCGGAGGATGAAGACGCCGGGCCTTCTTCCATAGGAACCGTTTTTCGCAAGGAATTTACGCTTTCGAAAAAACCTGCCTCGGCGCGGCTCTACGCCGGCGCCAAGGGGATCTACGAGGCCTATTGCAACGGCAAAAAAGCGGGAGACGAGGTCTTGTCCCCGGGCTTTACCGAGTACCGGACCAGGCTCCTTTTCCAGACCTGCGATGTAACGGGCCTGGTCAGACAAGGCCCCAACGCCCTGGGCTTTATGGCAGGGCCGGGCTGGTACAAAGGCGACCTTGCCGGCTGGATAGGCCACAGGAACCACTTCGGGAAACGCACGGCAGTCATAGCCCAGCTTCGGGTGGTATACGAAGACGGCAGCGAGGAACTCATCGTTACCGACAGTTCCTGGACCTGCAATAAGGCGCCGGTGATCTACTCCGAAATCTACCACGGCGAAACCTACGACGCCAGGCTTGAGGAAAAAGGCTGGAGCGAAAGCGGTTTTTCAGGAACCGCCTGGAAGCCTGTTTTTATAGAAAGCGCCGATGTATCCATACTGAAACCCGCCGACGGGCTCCCGGTGAAAGAGCGGGAGCGCTTCAAGCCCAAGGCCCTCTTTACCACCCCGGAGGGCGACAAGGTCATCGACTTCGGGCAGAATATCTCGGGTTATGTGCGCTTTACCGTTACCGGGAACGCCGGGGAGAGGGTAAAAATCCGGCACGCCGAAATCCTGGACGCTAAGGGGAATTTCTACACCGAGAACCTGCGTTCAGCCAAAGAAACCATTGAGTATACCCTCAAAGGCGGGGGCAAAGCCGAAACTTACAGCCCTCATTTTACCTTCCAGGGTTTCCGGTACATCGCCGTCGACGAGTATCCGGGGAATCCGGATGTTAATAATTTTGAAGCTGTTGCAGTCTATTCGGACATGAAAATCTCGGGAACCTTTAGCTCTTCAAGCGATCTCCTGAACCAGTTTGTAAGCAACGTGAGCTGGAGTATGCGGGACAACTTCGTGGACATCCCTACGGACTGCCCCCAGAGGGACGAGCGTCTGGGCTGGACCGGGGATGCTGAGATCTTCCTCCGTTCAGCGTGCCTGCTCATGGAAACAGCGCCGTTTATGAGAAAGTGGCTCCGGGATCTGGCGGTTTCCCAATACCCTGACGGCAAGGTGCCCCATGTGGTGCCCAACGTGCTTGCGGGTTTCAAAAACAACGATACCGGAAAAGTGAACGAACCCGCAGGGGCCACAGCCTGGGCGGACGCCGCGGTTATCATGCCCTGGACCCTCTATGTCTACTACGCCGACAAGCGGATCCTGGAAGAGCAATACCCAAGCATGAAAAAATGGGTGGATTATATCGAGTCAGTTGCCCAGGACGGGGTTCTTTTCAATACAGGGTTCCACTTCGGCGACTGGGTTGCCCTGGACGCCAAGGAGGGAAGCTATCTGGGAGCTACGCCTAACGATCTTTCAGCCACGGCCTTTTACGCCTATTCCGCCGAACTCCTGGCGAAAAGCGCCGCTGTTCTGGGCAAAAAAGACGACGAAGCCCGGTACAAGGCCCTTCACGGCAAAATCGTTGAAGCCTACGGCAGGGAATTTTTTACCCCCACAGGCCGCATCGCCGCACGGACCCAGACAGCCTGCATCCTCTCGCTTCAGTTCGGCCTCTGCCCGGCTCACGCAAAACAGCGCACCCTGGAAACCTATGCGGCGCTCCTCAAGGAAAACACCAACCATCTGACTACGGGCTTTTTGGGAACCCCCTTTGCGTGCCGGGTTCTCTCTGACAACGGCAGGCTCGACCTGGCATACGAACTCCTTTTCAAGACCGATTTCCCGAGCTGGCTCTACCAGGTAACCAAAGGGGCTACTACCATTTGGGAGCACTGGGACGGCCTCAAGCCCGACGGCTCCATGTGGAGCCCGGACATGAACTCTTTCAACCATTACGCCTACGGCGCGGTCTGCGACTGGGTATTCGGTTCAGTAGGCGGCATCGACACGGACCAGGAGGTTCCGGGCTTCAAGCGGGCCGTTATCAGGCCCCTTATCGGCGGACCCCTGAGCTGGGCGGAAACTACCTACGATTCAGGGTACGGCGTTTTTTCGGCGCACTGGGAACGCGCCGGAGGGATCAAACTTGACGTGACGGTACCGCCTAATACCACGGCCCTGGTAACCCTGCCGGGCGCAAAAGCCGGAACTTATGGCGGCGTCAGTTTCAGTTCCGTTGATTGCGGGGCGCAGGCAGAGCTTGGCTCCGGGTCTTATTCGTTCTCTTACAAGGCCTAAAGGCAGGAGGATCAAATGGAAAGCGTAAAAAAAGAATCGGTTATGGCTAATCTTGAAGGTTTTAAGGCCGCATGGACTAGTCCGGCTATGGAATACAAGCCCGATGTCCGGTGGTGGCTGGCGGAAGGCTTCCATACCGATGAAACCCTGAAAAACGACATCAAAATGATTTACGACTCCGGATTCGGGGCTGTCGAATTCCTGGCTATGGACGAGCATAACATCGATCACTCCAAATATGGCTGGGGTTCCGAGGAATGGGTCCACGATACCCACACGGTGATCCGGGAGACAACACTGAGGGACATGGGGGCCAGCTTTACCAGCGGCACCAACTGGTCGAACGCCAACCTTATCACTATCAACCCTGATGACAAGGCGGCTTCTAAAGAGCTGGACTATACGGTGGAATCCCTTAAAGCCGGACAGTCCCGTTCAGGGCCTCTGCCAAAAGCGCGGATACGCATGCCTAATATCCATGTCCAGGAACTCATAGCAGTGATAGCGGCCAGGCGCGCAGGAGAGAAGGGCAGGAAAATTCTTCTTGATAAGGACAGCCTTCTGGTACTGACGGACAAGGTCCGGGACGGGGCTCTGGATTGGAAGGCCCCTGATTCGGGGGACTGGGAACTCTTCATGTTCTGGCTCCACGGCACCGGCCAGACGGCGACCCCTTCTGCAGGGGTTTCGTACACGGTCAACTACATCGACCGGTACGGTATCGACGCCCTCAAGGACTACTGGGACAAAGTGGTGCTGACGCCGGAGCTTCGGGACTATATAAAGAAAAACAGCCGGATTCAGATGTACATGGATTCCCTGGAATTGAGCACCTACGGAAAAGGCGGCCAGTTCTGGGGCTATCACTTTATCGAAGAATTCAGAAAACGCCGGGGCTACGATCTGACGCCTTATCTCCCGTTTGTGATAAAAAAGAACGCCTTCTTCGGCGGCTTTGGGGAGTACGACTACTATTACGAAAGCGGCGGCTCCGGTAGCGACGAACTCTTTATCAGAAAACTGCGGAACGATCTCTGCCAGACCATGACGGACCTCTACATCGACAGCATGCTCAAACCCATGCAGGAATGGCTTCACAGTATAGGCGTTACCCTCAGGGCCGAGATCTCTTACGGCATGCCTTTTGAAATATCCATCCCAGGAAAGTACGTGGACGGTATTGAAACCGAGTCCCTGGAGTTCGCTTCGCAAATCGAACCGTTCCGCAACCTGGCCGGGCCGGCCCACCTTTTCGGCAGGCTCTATTCCAGCGAAACCGGCGCGACGATGCTGAACTACCAGATGGGCCTGGAGTTTTACACCCAGATTATCTATACCCAGTTTGCAGCAGGGGTAGCCCGCACGGTGCTCCACGGGTATTCCAGCATCGCCGGTTCGGAAGGCTCAACATACTGGCCAGGCCACGAAGGGATGTGGCCCCTTTTCTCCGAGCGTTTCGGCTCGAGGCAGCCGGCATGGCAGCACTACAAAGACTGGACCGGCATGCTTGCGCGGTACCAGTTCGCGCTCCGGCAGGGCAAGCCGCGGGTGGATCTTGGAATTCTGAGGCTGGACTACGCTTTTAACAATTTCTACGCCTTTGATCCCCAGGACCCCCAAGGCTCGGATGAAAAGACCGTTTACGAAAGCCGCATGATGCGGGCCGGAAAGGGAGTGTACTGGCAGGACATGGGACTGCAGAACGCCGGGTACACATACGATTATTTCGCGCCTCAAATTCTTGAAGACAGGGATATTGCCTATAAAGACAAGGCCGTCGCCCCTGAAGGCCCGGGCTACCAGGCCCTTGTCATCTATCAGGAAGCGCTGCCCCTTTCCAGCGCGAAACGCATCCTCTCGTGGGCCAAAGAAGGGCTGCCGGTGATTCTGGTGAACGGCGCTACTGAACGGATAAGGCCCGCTGTGTCCAAAACCCACGGCAAGGCCGCCTGCGTTACCCCCTTTAACAACGAAAACGATGAGGAACTCGCGAAGGTAATCGCGGAGCTCAAATCCCTGCGTAACGTGAAGGAACTGGAAGATCAGAAGGACACCGTACAGTGCCTGCGTTCTTTGGGCGTACTGCCCAGAGCCGCCTTTACCGAAACTACCGATAAAATCCTCAGTTGTTTGCGGGAAGACGGCGGCCTTCGCATCTTTTTTGCCTATCATTTCAAGTACGCCGAAACCGAACCCTGCACCTTCAGCGTAGCTGTAGAAGGAGCCGCAAAACCCTGGATTGCCGACTGCTGGACCGGCGAAATCCGGGAGCCTTCTTCCTGGCTGATTGGGAAGGAACATTCCGAAGTTGAGCTGACCCTTTTGCCCGGACAGGCCTGCCTGGTTATATGGGACGCCGCAGCAGATCGTGCGGGAAAGAACAGCTCCGGGAAAACCGGAAACGCCGCAGAGGCGCCTTCTCCTATTACCCTCGATCTTTGGGATCTGACTGTGGAAGACTGGAACGAAGGGGAAAAGAAAGTCATCGTCGAAGACCGGGGCCTGGGCTTTGCCACCCATGAAGTCTACTACGAAACCAAAAAGACCCCTATCCGCGCAGGGACGACAAGGCTCATCCCGTGGAAGGATATTCCCGGCATCGGGCCCGAGGTTTCAGGGGTGGGCTACTACGAAACAAAAGTTTCGCTGCCGAAAGACTGGAACCCGCAGGTCTTAGGCGCCAGGCTGGAACTTGCTTCGACAAACGGCAACTCCGCCGCGGTTTATGTTAACGGCAAAAAGGGCCCGGCGTACGACTTCAACGCCAAAACGGTGGATGTCTCGCCCCTCCTGGTTCCGGGTGAAAACACAATCAAAGTGGAAGTATCCAGCACCCTGAACAACAGGCTCAAGGCCAGGAACTACCACAGCATCATCAAGACCATGATGGAAAACATGTCCAAACAGTTTGCCCAGGAATCAGGCGAATCCGCCGATACCCCCGCGCCTCCTCCGCTGCCTGCCGGCATCAACCCCGGCGTCCAGGATTACGGGATGATCGGCCCTGTCCGTCTGGTGTTCTACCGGTTGTGCTAAACTTTACCTGCAGGTAAGTTTTGGCAAATGCAGCTAAATCCACCTGCCCGGAAGAAAAAAATTATCCCAGACCATGTTACATTTGACAGATCATAGGGGGACTCATTTTTATAATCAAAGCCGGTCTTCTGGTATTTGTCTTGTCACGGATCAAGCGTCCCATCTTTATTGATTTTCAGGATGTATATGTCCTCCGTACCTTTCCTTTCCTGGCCCGCAATGCTGGGTGATGTGGTGGAACCGGCGACAATAAAACCATCTGATACTTCCACGATGGCGTCCGCATAATCTTCTCCCGACCCGCCATAGTTGAACTGCCAGATTATAGAACTCA
>JAITEW010000024.1 GCA_031281855.1 Treponema sp. | reverse complement strand
GGGCCTACGCCGAAATTTACCCCTTGACTCCTCAGGCCGTTTATCTGCCACGGGCCGCTCATATACATGGCTACCTGCCCGTTTTGGAGCATCATATCCGCTTCGGGCCCTGTAACATTGATGGGGGTAACTTTTTTGTTCACGGTAAGATCTTGCAGCCATCGAAGGGTTGAAAGGTTTTGAGATGAGTTTAATAAATTGGCGCCCTTTACCGGGTCATTGATATCGCCGCCGTTGGCCCATAGCAGATGGGGATAAGAAACCCCTATGGGCAGGGCAAGGCCAAACTGGTTTTTCGCGGGTACAGTCAGCTTGACGGCATATTCCGCGAATTCAGCCAGGGTTGCCGGCGGCCTTTCGGGATTAAGGCCCGCGGCTTTAAACAGGTCCTTGTTCCAGTAAAGGTATTGGACATTGTACTGCATGGGAACCCCGTACAGTTTACCGTTGACCTGGGACAATTCCACAACGCTTTCAAGGAAATTGGACTTGTCGACTCCCGCGGCGGCCCAAAAATCACTGATGTCTTCCAGGGAGCCGCTGTTTACATACGGCGCAAGGTACTCAATGCCGAACAGGACCATATCGGGGGCCGTGTTCGTGGCTATCGCGGCAGGCAGTTTCTGCTGCAGTTGATCATTCGGCATTATATCCACCTGGATTGTTATTCCCTGGGTATTCGTCTTGTTGAAGTTATCGCAGATTTCCCGGAGTATGTCTCCATCGGAACCGGTAAATACATTCCAGAAAACAAGGGTCTGCTTCCCTGCCGCGGCAGGCCCCCTGTCGCGTTTGGCGCCCCCAAATGCCGGTACAAGCAAAACCACGACCCACAGCAGAGCGAAAACAGCTTTTTTCATGTCTCTCTCCTTTGCCTGAATTTTTGCGTACTCGTATACGCAAAATGATAGTACCCCCAGTTTGTTGCCTTGTCAAGTTTTTTTGACAAATTTTTGGCAAGCGGTTTTGGAACAAGCTCGTTCCCCCAAAACTTGGGGCGCCGGCGCCGGGCCCCGGGGTTCAATTATTGGTATCTTTCCCCAAAAATTAGAAGAGCCGGATTCGCGGGTGGTGAACATACCACGGGGCCTTAGCGCTTTTCGGAGGGGAATTTTTTGGCTTGCCGTTTTTGATTTGCCCTTTTCGCGGCTTTTTAAGCGGCGGCTATTCAGAAACTTCAGTTTCTGAATAGTCCTTGAACAGCCTATCACAGGTCTAACGTACCTTGATGAAATTCGCGTACATTTTTATAATAAAATCATTGTCAACAGGGGCTGTTCCATCGGCTCGGCACTTTCGCTGCCGCGCGAAGCTGCCGGCGGAACAGGCCCGCGAAAAAACAAGTGGGGGTAGCGTAATAACCGCTTACGCGGTTATTTACGGAGTTTGCTCCGCAAACTCCAAAGAAGAAAGGCGGTTATGGAGCGAGGGGGAGCAGCGTCAAAAAAGGCTTTGATGAGGCAAGGGCCTTGCTTTTCGGAACTTACGCGCTCCCCCTCCTTAACTTGTTGGGGGCGCTGTATTTAAGCGGTAGTTGTTCAGAAACTGAAGTTTCCCAACAACGCTAATAAAAAACCACCAAGGCTGTTCCAAATGGGAATTACAACAAAAGAGATAGCCAGAATTTGCGAGGTTTCGCGTACAACGGTAGACAGGGCCTTAAAAGGGAAAGGCAGAATAAGCCCTGTAACCAAGGAAAAAATTCTCTCGGTGGCAAATGAAAGGGGTTACCGCCCCGATCTCCTTGCCCGCAGCCTTATTACGGGCAAAACAATGCATATCGGCGTCTGCGTTTTTGATATCCGCAACTATTATTTTGCGGAGATGCTCAACAGCATAGAAAACCGCGCCTATGAAAAGGGCTATTTTGTCAATATAAACCTGCAGGAAGAAGACCGTGAAAAAGAAATACGGATCATTGACGGCATGGTAGACCACCGGGTTGACGGGATAATTCTATGCCCGGTGAACAAAGGGGCGGAATTTGAAAAATACTTGTTGTCGATCCCTGTCCCGGTGGTTGTAATAGGGAATTATATTTCAGGCAGGATTCCCTTTGTCGGGATCAACGAAAAGCAGGCTGCCTATGACGCCGTGGACACGCTCATAAAAAAGTCATACAGCCGTATAGTTTTTGTGTGCCCGCCTCTGGCCTTTGGCAATTCAAAAAACATATACAGCCATGAGCAGCGGCTCTCCGGCTTTCAGGAACGGCTTGCCCTGGAGAAAAACATTGATTCCGCCGTTATAGCCGATATGGATTATATCAATTCCCTAAATTCATTAAAAAATGAATTATCATACGGCGATAGAAAAACCGCGCTGTTTTGTTCCGGGGATGTTTACGCGTTAAACATCTTAAAATATTTTCATAAAAGCGGTGTCGGCGTACCCCGGGACATCGGAATTATGGGTTTTGACAATATACATATACTTGAGTTCGTGTTCCCCCAGCTTTCGACGGTTTCAAACGCGGTTGAGCAGGTCGCTGTGACCGCCGTAGACAGCCTCATAAAGAGAATGAACGGTGAAGAACCGGAAAACAAAATAATTTTAAAGCACCGGGTTTTGCTTGGCTCCACCATTTAGGGGCTTCCGGGATTTCTCCCGCCTTTGCGCTTTGACAAATCTGGTCCCAAAACCGGCCGGGTTTGGGGCCGGCCGCCGCTGCCTGGCTAATCCGCCTGAAGGGCCGGCGAAAAATCTTCCCCCGCCCGCTTTTCCATCTGTTTGATCAGGGACGCCATATCCCGGGGCAGGGGGGCGCAGAACCGGAGCCCCGGGGCCGCCGCGTCCCCCGCCGGG
>JAITEW010000003.1 GCA_031281855.1 Treponema sp. | reverse complement strand
CCCCCACACACATCTCTAATATCTCCAGGATTTGCTGGCCTAAACTCCATTTTCTCAAAAAGGATAAAACCACGCGCCCTTGGGGGTTCATCCGGCGTCATCATCAAGTTGAATGATGTGTTTGCCAGGTACAGCCCCAACATTTCGGCCTACCTTAAAGCCAACCCGGATATCGACAAGATGATCCGTACCGACAACGGAAGTTATTACAACTACCCGATGATTCGGGATGAGAAAAACCGGTTTTCAACGGTTACCATGATCCGTAAAGATTGGCTTGATGAATTAGGTCTTTCGGTTCCCGAAACCTTTGACGAATGGCATGCGGTACTTACCGCCTTCAAAGAGAAAAAGAACGCGACGCCCTTGTCGTTTGAAACAGGTTTTCTGCTTGGCAACGAGGCGATATTCTCCCATGGTTTTGACACCATAGCCGGGCTTTACCTGGGATTCGACGGAAAGATACACTGGGGGCAGGTTGATCCGGGTTTCAGGGATTACATTACCCTTATGAACCAGTGGTACCGGGAAGGACTTTTGGATCCGGATATTGTCACCCTTAACTACGACCAGGTAAGCGCGAAGGTAAGCGGCGGGACCGCCGGGGCTTCGATAGGCTGGATTGGCAGCCGCCTGGGCGGATGGACAGGCCCCGGCCGGGCCAGCAACCCCCGGTTCAGCCTGGCGGGAACCCCGGTTCCGGTACGGCGAAAAGGTGAAAAGGCGAAGTTCTCGGCCATTTCCCTGCCCTATAGCAGCGTGTCGGTGGGCGCGGCAATTACCAGTTCCTGTAAAAATGTTGACGCTGCGGCAAAGGTTCTTGATTGGGCCTATAGCGACGCGGGACGCTTATACTACAGCTTCGGCACAGAAGGGGTATCCTACACCATGGTAGGAGGTGTTCCTACCTACACAGATCTTATTATGAAAAACCCCAACGGATGGACCCTTGCCCAGAGCATAGGAGCCTATACCCGCGCGAATTACACCGCTCCTTCTATTCCGGACGGCAGGTATATTGAGCAGTATTATTCTTATGATGAACAGAAGGAAGCCCTCGGTTTCGTGCTTCCCGAGACAAGCGTCCGGCTGGTACCGCCTCTTACGCCAACCCCCGAGGAAAGCAGGGAATATGCCGGTATCATTAACGACATTAACACCTATGCCAATGAAATGCTCACCAAATTCATCCTGGGAACCGAAAATCTTTCCGGCTGGGATACGTATGTCAGGACCATCAACGGCATGGGATTAGCCCGGGCCCTGGAAATCCAGAACAACGCCCTGGCCCGGTACAACAAACGCTGAGACGGGGGTAGAATTTTACCGGAACCCGCCGGGGCTGGATCCGTCCCCGGCATAGATTTCCCCAGGCTTGTGATGGGCGGTAACGGTTAATTCAGGGAAAAAATTGCTCATTTTTTGAGGTTGTTCCAAAACCTGATGTTTTGGGGCAGCCTCTTTCTGTTACTATTTCTTGGGAGTTTGTTCCGTAAACTCCTGGTAGGAACAGAAATCATTTTAGTCTAAGGAGCATGATATGAACGAAGTATTTCCTATGGGTTTTTGGAACTATCCCCAAATAACCGATTATCCCCTGAGTAAGGTAAAAGACTGGGCCGATTTGGGCATGACTATTACCCAGAGTCCCGGTTTTGACCCTGCGGTTCATGACAAGAAACTGATGCACGAAGTGCTGGACGAAAGCCAAAAGTTCGATCTCCGCCTTATCATCAGGGATTCCCGGTCTCTTTGGACAGGGTCGAAGGACAGGGAAAACTACCGTCGGGAATTCAAGGCCGCTTGTGCCGATTTCGGCGGGCATCCTGGGACCTACGGTTTCTTTGTCGGCGACGAGCCCCGCACGGAAGCGGAATACGGCGATTGCTTTTCAGCTCTTACTATCCAGCATGAAGAGGCGCCTGAGCTTCTTCCCCATCTCAACCTGCTCCCGTACTGGAAAGGCGCCGAAAATTCCTGGTTATGCGGAAAATCCTTTGGCGACTGGGCGGCGGATTTTACAAGGCGCTCAAAAATCGACTTTTTGTCCTATGATCACTATGCCCAGATGAACCCCGGCGAAGACGGGACAGACCAGTACTTCCTCAACCTCCGGCTCTACAGCGGCGCGGCAAAAGCGGCGGGCATTCCGTTCTGGACCACCCTCTGCGCTTGAACGGCAGGGATGTAAAGGATTACGCCGCGCAGAACCGCGATTTCTACAGGGCTACTGATATAGAAACCCAAATCAGCGTCTGGCTTGCGCCTGGGCAGATGGAAATTTTCAGATTACCCTGACGGGAGCGTTTTACTAAGAAAGGAGGTATGAGATGACCGGACCTTACTCGAAAGAATATATGGATTCTCACGCGGCGTTTGAACCCATCAGCATTGAGCATCACCGGCTGGTCCCCCAGGACGCGGTTAAGGCTTATGTTTTCCCCAAAGAAGACCGGCACAACGCCATTTGGGATTATTTCAAAACAGCCACAGGGCATCATTATTTTTCGAACTGCGCCGAGGGGAATTTTACCGAAACCTTTGAGTTATGCGAGTATTTCCCAAAGACCAA
>JAITEW010000374.1 GCA_031281855.1 Treponema sp. | reverse complement strand
CCCGCTGATCCGCGCTCCCATCAGGTTGAGCATATGGCAGAGATCCTGCACATGAGGTTCGCTGGCGGCGTTGGTCAGAACGGTTTTGCCCTTGGCCAGAACCGCCGCCATCACCGCGTTTTCCGTGGCGGTTACCGAAGCTTCGTCCAGGAAGATGTCGGCGCCTGTAAGCCTCCGGGCGCTGAACACGAAGGCGTCGTTAACCTTGACTTTCGCGCCCAGCTCGGTAAGGGCCAGAAAGTGGGTGTCCAGACGCCGCCTGCCTATGACGTCCCCGCCCGGAGGAGGCAGCACCGCCTTCCCGGTCCGGGCCAGAAGGGGTCCGGCGAAAAGGATAGAAGCCCGGATCTTCCGGGCCTGTTCCTGGGGTATCTCTGAAGTTGTTATATCCCGGAGCTTCATCTTCCATGCGTTGGGCCCCAGCGGTTCAACCCCCCCTCCCAGAGAACGGTACACTTCAAGCATCACCTGGACATCCTCGATATCCGGGATATTCCGGAGTATCACCGGTTCCCCGCTTAAAAGGGCGGCGGCGATACAGGGCAGCGCAGCGTTCTTGTTGCCGCTGGCCCGGATTTTCCCGGAAACAGGGTAACCGCCTTCGATATGGTACTGATTCATGACTTGACTGTAATCCAATCCTCTGGGGAAAACAACTCCCTGCTAAAAACAAAAGGCTGCCTTTTTAGGGCAGCCTTACGTTCTGTCGCATTCGGACAGCGTACTCGAGCGTGTATCCAGTTGTCAGGCCGGCACAGGGGGGAGCCTTAGTTTTTGGCGATCTGGATGATCCGTTTCTGGGTTTCGTTCCTCTTCTTAATTTCCAGCGAAAGGACGCCGTTTTTAAAGGAAGCGGTGATGCCTTCGGGATCGGCGTTCTCAGGCAGTTTGAACGCGCGGCTGAAAGAGGAAGCCCGGCGCTCCCGGATGAGATAGGCCCCATCCTTCGTCTCTTCCTTCTTTTCTTCTTCCTTTTTGGACTCAATGGTCAGGGTGTTGTTGTCCAGGTGGACTTCAATATCCTTCTCATCGTAGCCCGGAAGTTCGGCTTCCAGAACATAGCTCTTTTCGGTCTCCCGGACATCCACTGAAGGAAGCCGGTTGAAGATCCGATCCGACGGGGTAAGGAAGTTATCCCCGAAGAAGGAATCCATGCAGCGATCGAATTCACTCAAGGCATTCTCAAGGACAGCAGGACGATACAAGGTTACAGTTTTCATAATCTTATCTCCTATAATAATTTTTGTTCTGCCGGCTATTTCTCAGTCCGGACCCTTGGGCTTTGCCCTGGTCCAACGGACTTTAACGGCGTCCGGTTCTGGATTACCCGGCTAACACCTATATAATAGCATTAACCGTGCCAAGTTTGATAGTAAAACAAAAAATCACATTATTTTTTTGGATTATCCTTAATTATCCGTATTTCTATATAATATAAGGAATTATGAATAATGAACCCGCCCCGGTTTCGGGCCGTTTCGCGTAAAAACCGGTGTATCGTTGTTTTGAGTATCGAAAGAGGACAAACAACTGTATCATTTTGATACACGTGTGTTATTATCGACCTTGTATGTATCATTTTGACACGGTTTGATCTGAACCAGAAAAAACCCTGACCCATCATGACATCAGACTTGTAGATTTTTCCGCTTTCCGTCATTATAGTCGTATTAATGACGTATAGTCAGGAAGAAGCGCTTTACGAATTTCTCGATAGTACGATCCAGCCCTTCAAGGTGGAAGAGGCGGTTGCCTATATCCGCATGATCGATTCCAAACGGGTCCATCAATTGGCAGAGGATATTGTTGTTTTCCTCGATTCCAGGCATATCGCTTTCCGCAAAGACAACGGCGCATGGATGTCCCGGCGGGGGTTTTTCGAACAGGCGCCTTTCGTTATAAGCCCTACGAAGCTGGAACTCCGCAACGGGATACTCATCCCAGGCCACCGCTGTGTTCCTTTCGCGTCCCAGGAACTGCTTCCGCAGGAATTTGTTTTTTACTGGAAAAACCGCATCGTACCTACTACCACTACCGAAGGGGACCCTAAAGAATTCTATCTTTACTATACTATTTTTGGCGAAGAATACGCCCCGCAGTACGTGGCACGGGACAACCCGGAAAACGAGAAAGCCTATAACAACGACATGGATGAAGATCCTGCGGAAGTATCTATAAACACCCTGGATATGCGGAATATCTACCGGGAAACCTCTTTTGTCCCCGGCGACCGGTTCGTAGTAAGAACGCTGGATTGGCGGAAAGGGACTTTCTCCCTTGAGCGTGTAGGCAAAGACGAATGGGCCGAAGAGGATCTTAATTCCTGGGCTGAAGCCGCAGAGGCGGGCTTTGAGAATTCCTTCAACATCCTGGGACCCGGTTCTTCCACAGAAGAGCAGATTGCCTACGCTTACTGGTACGGCAACAGCAGGATGCGCGAGGTCCCGGCCTATGCCCTGGAGGAATTCTTCTACGAGAAAACCGACCGCATAGAGACGGTATCCTACGGGATAGAAACCCGGTTCTGGTTTGCGGGTAGAGAGATCCCTGACCTGAAAAAGCTGGACGGAAGCCAGACCAGGCCGGACAAGACGACCATTGAAAAGCTCCTTTGTGAAAAGGGGATCCCTGTTTCGGAATACGTGATCCATTCGTATATACGGGATTCACTTTACCGGATGGAAGAAGACGATGGTTTTCTTATAAAGAGGATCGTTCCGCAAAACGTAAAAATTAACGCCCATGAACTGCGGCTGCTGGAAGAGTACATCTCTGATGCAAGGGAAGATTGCAAAACAAGCTATTCCCTTTTTGTAGACAAGTCCATGGGGCCCATACGCCAGCGGGTAGGAGAACTCCACACAGCGGTGATAGATATGGCCTCCCGGCTCGCCGGAGACGACACGGATCTCTCGTGGCTGCCTAAGCATACCTTCATCGTGCTCTCTCAGATCCAAAGCCATGCCGCAGGGGTGATGGAAGATCTCGATACCAACGAGCCTCTTCCTGAGGAAGAGCTTGAAGCTATGGACAACTCCCTGGACAGCATGATCGAAACCTACGAAGATATACGGGAACTTATAGACGATTCGCTTGAAAATTCCAGGAGGAACAAATTTTCCCTGGTCCGGCAGGGAAACTCCAGGGCCGAAGGGGAACGGCTCCTCCAGTTCAGCGTAGGCGGAACAGAGGTGTGGCGGCGGGTAATCGTAAACGAAAACTGCCGTCTTGAGGAACTCCACCGGATCATCCAGGCTGTCTTTGGCTGGAATAATTCCCAGTTCCACCAGTTCAGGGCTGAAAAAGTCCTGGACCCCGGTCTGACGGTCAAAGAACTGGGAGAAGCGGGGATTATGGAACTCCTCTATGAATACGGAACCAAATGGACGGTAAAGATCATGCTCCTTTCAAGGTATGAAACTGAAGAACAAAAGCCCGCCCGCTGCGTAGCCGGCGCCGGGGCGGCTCCTCCGGAATTCGTCGGCGGCCCCTTAAGGTTCCGCCGGTTCATTTCCGCCCTGGAAGGCGGCACCGATGCGGAACGCCAGGGGGCGAAAGAGGAACTGGGCCGGGATTTTGATCCCAGGGACTTTAATCTGGAAGCATGCAACAAAAACCTGAGTTCCGGCCTGACTATAAAGGGCTGGCGTCTGGACCAGTAAAACAGCAAGGATGGAAACCTGATGGACAATTCGGATAACAAAACGGGACTGGGAGAATTGATCGCCAGAGGCGGGGTTTATTACAAGGTTCCGGGAAATTCCGGCAAGGAAGTTCTTACCGCATTTATCGGCGCTTTGCCGGCAAGGCCCTTGGTCTCCAGGGAGGATCTCCTCAAGGCGGTGCTGGAACGGGAAGCCCTTATGTCCACCAGCATAGGCCGGGGCATCGCCATCCCCCATCCCCGGAACCCGGTGATAAGCGATTCCACCGGGCAGTTCACGGCCCTTGGGTTCCTGGAAAACCCGGTGGACTGGAAAGCCCTGGACGGCAAACCTGTGGACACCCTGCTGCTTATCATTTCTTCTTCGGCGAAAATGCACCTTCAAACGCTGTCGAAGATCAACTTCTTCTGCCAGCAGGGAGCTTTTCTTGAACTCCTCAGGGCAAGAGCCCCTGGGAAGGATATTATCGCTTTCATTAACGATATGGAACGGGACTGGAAATAGCAAACCGGAAATGTAATCTCGCGGCTGTTTGGCCGGAGAATTGCAAGGACGCCGAAAAAACCGGCCGGTTTTTAGAAGCGTCTTGATATAACCACGATGTAATCAAGGAGATTTACATGGACACAAAAGCACTGGAAAAAGTAGCGCTTTCCGTCAGGGCTCTGGCTATGGACGCCATCCAAAAGGCCAATTCCGGACACCCCGGGGTTGTTATGGGCGCCGCCGAACTTGGGGCCGTCCTTTACGGCGAACTGCTCCGGCATGATCCGGAGGATCCCAAATGGCCCGACAGGGACAGGTTCATCCTTTCAGCAGGACACGGCTCCATGTTCCTCTATTCCCTGCTTCACCTTACCGGGTACAGGGACATGACCATGGACGCAATCAAAAATTTCCGGCAAGTCGGATCGCCTGCCGCTGGGCATCCTGAATACGGTGCCGCTGCGGGCATCGAGATGACTACAGGCCCCCTGGGCCAGGGTCTTGCCACATCAGTGGGTTTTGCCATTGCAGAAACCATGCTGGCAGCCCGGTTCAACACGCTTCAGCGTAAAATAGTAGACCATTACACCTATGTCCTCGCAGGCGACGGCTGTTTCCAGGAAGGGGTCTCGGCGGAAGCCTCGTCCCTGGCCGGGCATCTGGGCCTGGGAAAGCTCATCGTCTTTTACGACTCCAATAAGATCACCATCGACGGCAGCACCGACCTGTCCTTTACCGAAGACACCGCGAAGCGTTATGAAGCCTACGGCTGGCAGATCCTCAAAGGTTCTATGTACGATTTTGAAGAAATTGCCCGGCTCGTCTCGCAGGCAAAAGCTGAGACAAAAAAACCGAGCCTTATCATCCTGACATCTATTATCGGGAAAGGGGCGCCTAACAAGCAGAATACCGCCGACATCCACGGCGCTCCTTTGGGGGCTGAAGAGCTGGCTGCCGCCAAAAAAGCCCTGGGTATTCCGGGCGATTTTTACATAGCCCCTGAAGCGGAGGCGTATTTTAAGGCCAAAAGGGAAGAGTGGAAAAAATCAAGGGAAAAGTGGCTTGCCGAATTCGATTCCTGGGCAAAGGAAAATCCTGACAAGAAAAAGGAGTGGGACGCTTTCCATTCCGGCAAAGCCGCGACCGCCGCACTTCCGGCCTTCGCGGGAGGCGAAAAAATCGCCACCAGGACTGCGGGCAACAAAGCCCTTGCGGCTCTGGCGGCGGCCAATACGAACCTGGTAGGCGGCGCCGCGGACCTTAAAGGCCCCAACGCCGTGGGCCTCCCTAACACTACCGCTTATTCCGCAGCAGACAGGACCGGGCGCTACTTCCACTTCGGGGTAAGGGAATTCGGCATGGCAGCTATAGCCAACGGCATCTCCCTCCACGGAGGCTTCCGTTCTTTCTGCGCCACCTTCATGGTTTTCGCCGATTACCTCAGGCCCGCCCTGCGGCTTTCAGCCTTGATGAAACAGCCGGTGGTTTACGTCCTTACCCACGATTCCATTTACGTAGGCGAAGACGGCCCAACCCATCAGCCTATCGAACACCTGGCCAGCCTCAGGGCTATCCCGAATGTGCGGGTTCTCCGCCCTGCTGACGCCGAAGAAACCGCCGAGGCCTGGGCTATGGCCCTGGAACGGCAAGACGGCCCTACAGCCCTTGCCCTGACGAGGCAGAATCTCACTGTTTTCGCCAAGGATGATCCCGACTGGCGGAACACTATCCGTACAGGGGCCTATACGGCCAAAAAGGCCAAAGGCAAACCTGATGCGGTGGTCATCGCCACAGGTTCGGAAGTAAGCCTGGCCCTGGAAGCCGCGGGGCTTTCAGGCAAAAACGTGCAGGTCGTTTCCATGATAAGCCGGGAACTCTTTGAGTCCCAGCCTGCCGCAATAAGGGACAGCATCGTGCCTCCGGGCATACGGGTCATCGCATGCGAAGCAGGGGTCCGCCAGGGCTGGGAACGCTGGGCCAAACCGGAAGATATCCTCTCGGTAGACCGTTTCGGCGAATCCGGCCCTGCCGCCAAGGTAGCGGAACACCTGGGCTTTACCGCAGCGGCCCTGGCTGCGATTATTAGCCGTTAAAAGGTGATGATCAATCAGGATTGATCGGAGCGGTACGCCGCTTCGATCAATTCGCGTTGATAACCTCTGGGACAATAAAATGATTGAAGCCTCGCGCGTTCCCTATTGTAAATGGGCGCGGTTTGGGGTAATGATAG
>JAITEW010000165.1 GCA_031281855.1 Treponema sp. | reverse complement strand
CGGGGCATGAAGATTGAAATTTGCGACAGCGCCCGGGCGGTGGATTTTATGATCAACCTGCCGGTGATGAAGGGCCACTGCCAGACCCTGCTGACCTGCGCCCTGAAAAACAACAAGGGCATCATGCCGGACCGGGAAAAGCGGCGTTTCCACAGCCTGGGGCTCCACAAGCCCATTGCCCACCTGAATACCGCGGCCAGGAATGACTTTATCCTGGTGGACGGGATCTGCGGAGACCTGGATTTCGAGGAAGGGGGAAATCCTGTACCCGCAGGGCGGATCTTCGCAGCCCGGGACCCGGTACTCTGCGACGCCTGGGCGGCGGAACAGATGGGCCATACAGTGGAAGATATTCCCTACATAGGGCTGGCGGAAAAGCTGGGGGTTGGAACCGCCGATCCGAAAAAAGCCCTGGTCCGGGAACTGAACCATGCCGACAGAGCGGCCTCCGCCGGCCTGCCCCGGCCAGGCGGCAAGGTCCGTCAACTGGCCCCCCTTATCCAGGAGGACGCGGCGTGCAGCGCCTGTTACGCCGCCCTCATTTTTGCCCTCTCCCGGATGGGGCAGGGGGAACCGGGCCGGTTCAGGGAAAAAATCGCCATAGGCCAGGGCTTCAGGGGTAAACAGGGAAAGACCGGTGTAGGCCGCTGTACCGCCGGTTTTACCGCTTCGTGCCCCGGCTGTCCGCCTTCGGGGGCCGCAGTTTTGTCCTTTCTGCGGAGCCTGAACTGATAGCCTGGGCTGATGGGATACCGTATCAGCATGACAAAATCAGGCGCGAAAAAAACCAATGTCCTCCGCCTCCTTGACGCCGCGGGCATTCCCTACGCGGTAAAGGAGTACCCAGTGGACGAGTCGGACCTCTCGGCCCTCAACGCTGCGGAAAAGCTGGGGATGCCGGCGGAACAGGTGTTTAAGACCCTGGTGCTGCAGGGCGGCTCCGGCGCCTATTGGGTGTGCTGCATCCCTGCCGGCGCGGAACTGGATCTGAAAAAAACCGCCCTGGCTGCAGGGGAAAAAAGCGCCGCCCTTATCCCCTTAAAAGACCTGGAGCCCCTGACCGGGTATATCCGGGGCGGCTGTTCCCCAATCGGTATGAAAAAGAAATTCCCCACCCTCATCGACGAAACAGCGGAACTTTTTGAGACCATCGGCGTCAGCGCCGGGCTCCGGGGTATGCAGATCATCCTCAAGCCTGATGATCTTATCCGGTTTACCGGGGCCCGCCTGGCGGATTTGACGGGCTAGGCGTTTGCTGCACGGCGTAATTCGGTACTTTACACATTTCCCTTTTTTTGCTAATATTATAACCCCTTGTGGAGAATACACGCCTTTAAGGCTCTATACGGATAGGAAGGAAGGATACTATGTCACGGACCTGCGATATTTGCGGAAAACATACTGTTACGGGCAACAAAGTGAGCCATGCCAAGAATCATACCCGCCGCACCTGGAAACCTAACCTGGTCAACATCAAGACCGACGTAGGGGGAACCACAGTTACCCTCAAAATCTGCGCCAGGTGCCTCAAAAGCGATTTTGTTACCAAAAAGGTGTAGTTTCGCCGCCTCTTAGGGGCAGCGTTAGCCCGTCCCATGCCGGGTGCATCTCCCCTTCAAGGTTTCTTGTTTTTTTGAAATTCTCGCAGAATTCTTCGATTTCCCGGTGGAAATGTTCGTGGCAAATGTGGGTCAGGTAGACCTTTTGTGCGCCAAGGGCCAGAGCGGTTTCCAGGGCTTGTTCAAAGTTGAAATGCGTTGAATGGGGGCGGACCCTGAGGCCCCCTATTATGAGGATCTCAGGCTGAGGCAGAGCCGCTGCGGTTTCAGGAGGTAGGGCGCTGGTGTCGGTAAGGTAGAGGAGGCCCCGGGGTTCAGGCGCTTTGGGCGCGTTCTCTTCGGGCGATGATGCGCCTTCGGGCAAAGCGCTGGTTACATACCAGCCAAGAATGTCCAGGAGGCCGTGTTTGACCGGCACAGGGCTTATAGTAAGGGCGCCGATCCTGACGGGATTTTCAATAATCACAGGTTCAAGCCGGGGTTTCCCGCCTCCGGGCTGGGTTTCCCTGAACACATAGGAAAAACGTTCGGTCATTTCTTCTATAGTAAGCTTGTTCCCATAAACCTTGAGAGGCCTGTCATGGCTCAAAGGGCGGACATCGTCCAGGCCGTGGAGATGGTCGGCATGGGGGTGGGTCAGGAAAACGGCGTCCAGTTTTTTGATTCCTGCCTGTACCGCCTGGAGCCGGAATTCCGGGCCTGTGTCGATGATAATACGTTCATCTCCGGGACCCTCGATATAGAGCGATGCCCGCATGCGCTTGTCTCTTGAGTCGGGAGAAGTACAGACCGGACATCCGCAGCCTACCACCGGGATGCCGTGGGAAGTGCCGGAACCGAGAACGGTTGCCTTCATGACAGGGGTTAAAAAAACAGGAAGGCCAGAAGCGCGAATAAGGCAAAAAGCGCGGCATTGGCGATCTTAATGACAGGCATCTTCTTCCGGGCGAACTCGGAAAGCGCCAGGGCCTGTTTTCCCTTATGGCAAAGCAGCACCGCCAGTGCGGGGGGCAGGGAAGCGGCCAGGGTATAGCAGAAAAGGGCGGTAAAGGCCAGCGGACGGCCGCCTGAATCCGCCCTCAGAAGGTAAAGAATCGTAGCGAGGTATATCTGTCCGGTACAGAGAAATTCCCCTGCTGAAACCGCGATGCCTAAAAGGAAAATTCCAATCATAAGGAAACGCGGGTCCCCTTCTATCACCTTGTTGATAAGCCTGTGGTTAAACCGGCGCAGGGCTTTAGGAAGCTGGACCTTGATGGCGCCGTAGTTCTCCCGCCGGGCGTTTATAAAATCCGCCAAATTCAAGGCGCAGAGAAGAAGAGAAAGCGCAATAACAATGACCCGGATTATTCCCGAAATCGAGGCGAAAGCTTCCTGGTTCAGGATCTGCCCTAAGGAGAAAAGCGAAAGCCCCAGGGCGAGGTAGCTTATCATCCTGGAAGCCACATAAGTAAGCCCCAGGGGCAGTATGCGTCCGCTCTTCGCGCCGAGAAGGGACAGCAGGAGCAGGAGCATGGAAATCGAACAGGGGTTGATCCCGCCCAGGAGGCCGGCCAGGAATATAGCCGGCAGTTCGCGCCATGCCAGTCCCGGCTCAGGGGCTTCAATGCCGGGGTAGGTAAAATCTCTGGCGTATCCTGAACTTAGAACTTCCCCAATCCCTTTCTGAATATCTTCAAGCCCCGAAAGGTATCCTTTGGAATAAAAAACGATAGGAGTCAGTTGGTCCTCTTCAGGGACCGCGTAGGCTTCAAAGAAAAGCCGTATCGCCGGGAGCCCGTCGCGTTCCGCTACATTGAAATAGTAAATATCCAGAGGCGTTGCCGTTCCGCCGCTTACGGTGATTTCCCCGGGAAGCTTGTTCAGCAGGTCTTCGATTTTGGCGCAGTTTTCGCACGCAGTGGTAACAAAGCAGACAAGGGTGGAGTTAAGAGGTCCTGTAGCGGGAAAATCCGCCGGTTTTTCCTGGGCCGCCGGTCCCGGTATATTGAGAAAAGAAAAAAAGGTAAAAAGCAGCAGGTACTGTTTCATGCGTTTTTCACGTATCCGTTTTCCCAAGAGCTTCAATATACTCAAAACCCGGGTATTCATCCAGATACCCCGGCGAGGCCTCCTGTAATTCAGCGGCGTTCAGTTTTGCCTTTTGTTCAAGGAGCCTGTTGAGCTCTTCGAACAGCCTGGCGGCAACGGCGCTGCGGTGGATAAAGCAGGGTTCGTCATCATTAAAAAAATAAGCGCATTTTGCGATAATGAGTTTTTCAGGAAATTTGAGCCCATTAAGGGGGCCTTCATAAAGGACCGCGCCTTCAGGGTTTGTTATGCGTATATCGATAAAAGCCCCTTCTTTTTTAGGGCTCTGTGGCGCCGGCGTTTTTGCAGGATGTTCTTTTGTTTTGAAACCGAACAATTTCATCCTTTTTATGATACTCCAATAGTGCTGCCTGGACAATCAACCAATCCCCCATAGCGGCTAAAGTTAACCCATATTGCGTCAAATCCGCCAGCGAGGCCCGGAGGGATCCCCCGGGCAGGCTAGACGGTCGTCGCTTTTTTTTACGGACGTTTTGACGTCGCCTTAATGGTATGACGCCGTGCGCCTTACCCGGGAGATCCCTCCGGGCCTCGCTGGCGCGTTATGCGCCGCTTTTTATCCTGCCGGCCTTCGCCCTTCTTGCGGTCTTCCAGATCTACCCCATGGCGTCGGGTTTTCTCATCAGCCTGACGGAGTGGAACGGTTTTGACAGCC